>JBGTJM010000576.1:0-4053 GCA_041745115.1 Thermomicrobiales bacterium | reverse complement strand
GCACTGATGCCAAAGAGAACCCAGGCCCTGAGCATCATCAGTGAGATGACGATCGACATCGGTTTCCATGGGATGGGCGGTGCCGATCCATCAGCCGACGATCGCCTGTGCAATCGTTGGGAGATAGTGCGCATTTCGAAGAGTAACCAGATCGCGATGAGCGCTCCTGGAACGATGAGCGCAATGGTGCCGCCGAGTCCAAAGAGCACAAAGATCACCGCCCCAATCAGCGGCCCGATCGCCACACCCAGGGTCCCGCCGGTGACATAGAGCGACATCGCCACGTTGCGCTGACCGTCGGCAATAACCGCATAGGCATTCATCGCCCCCATCGGGTGGTAGGCACCGGAGCCGATTCCCGCCAGGCCGGCAAGAACGAGCAAAACAGCAAAGTTGGGAGCCCATCCGAGCAGCGAAAACGTGACGGCTGTCCACATCAGACAGAGACCAATCAGCCTTGTTCCTCGCCGATCAGCGATGTGACCAAAAAGCGGCTGGGTGAGCGCCGCCATGCCGCTGTATGCCAGGGACACCAGTCCCACCGTCTTTAGATTGAGATCGAACTTGTCGGTGAGAAGGGGATAGAGGATTGGCAGCACGCCAGCGTACATGTCTACCGTGAAGTGACCCAGCATGAGGGTCATGAGGGAACGATTTCTCAGGACATCGAGGCGCCCGACACTCCTGGGCTTTTGATGTTCAGTCACGGCAAACTGCTGAGCCGCCTCTCGACAACAGTAAGGTTCGGGTTACTAGATGCACTCCGCGCTCGCGAGCCTGCAATAGGCTGAGAAGGTCCATCCTACCAGCGCACAGGTCTTGAAACAACGCGCCTTGCTGAAGTGCGGGCTATGCCAATTGCGTGGTCGACGCGTGGGTCGACGTCGTGGCTTTTTACTGGGAACATCCTCACACTCGATACATATAGTGTGCCGAAGGATCGTCGCCAGAAGGCTCAGTCAGAAGACGGTCGTTCCGTCGGAAAGGCATCTGCGGAGGTCTAGCGTGTCCAGGTTCGTCTCGCAGTCAACGGGCCGGCAGCACGGCCTTGGCCTCGCCTCACGTAATGACACGGCAACCATTTCCCTCCTGGCCGCCAACGTCATCTGGGGAAGCAGCTTTGTGGCCACCAAACCATTGCTGGACAGTCTGGCCCCCGCGACGCTAGCCGTTTCGAGGCTCGTAATAGCGCTCGCGATTCTCCTACCCGCTCTCTTGATGCGAGGTCGCCGCCCCGATCTGAGGCCGGGGACCGTTATTCTCGGTGGGACCGGGTTTTTCCTGGTTTTCTACCTGCAGAACCTTGGTTTGGAGCGCACGAGCGCCGCCAACGCAGCGCTTTTGCAAAGCTGCGCACCGGCAATCACCATTGTGATCGCGTCTGCCGTCGTGCGTTGCCTGCCATCGCTCAGAAGGGGCGCTGCTATTCTGGCTTCAGTAACAGGCGTTTCAATTCTGGTAGGAGTGGAATCTGGATTTCAGTCAACATCAATCAGTCATGGTGATGGATTGATACTGGCCAGTGCTCTGGCTCTCGCAGTCTATTTCGTCGTCGGCAGGGAGCTGTTTTCCAGTCGTGACAGCTTGGCCCTGGTCACCGGCGCGTCCATTTACGGACTCTTGATGCTGGCTCCGTTTAGTGCAGTCGAGATCGCATCAGGAGGGACTTCGGCGCCAGGGATTTACGGAATGCTAAGCCTTGTCTACCTGGGATTCGGAGCATCCGCGCTGGCGTACATGCTCGAAGCTACAGGACTCAGACGATTCGAGGCTGATCAGGTAGCGACATTCACGAACTTGGGTCCGGTCATCGGCGTCGTAGCCGCAATGGTATTTCTGGGAGAAGGTCTGGTCTCCTGGGAGTACATCGGTGGCACTGTTGTGGTCGTTGGAGCGTGGTTGTCTCTGAAATCTGACACGAAGCCAGTCCTCACAATCAAGAACCTCCCAGGAACCACGACCAAAGAGTTGTCGAGTCCGCAATCGAGAGTCGAGTAAACGTGAACGGGACGTCAGGAAGAGCATCGCTGGCGTCATCAGTCGATCGCTCAGCAAAGAGTGCCTAATGTGCACGCCCCCGAGGTTGCATCCCGGTATCCACGAACGCGCCGATTGCGTGGGTAGTGCGTGGGAATCGCTCATGTTCACACGGAACCGTCTACCACAAACTGAGAGTGCGGTGACACGAGGATGCGCCTGGACGCCAGACCAGCCACATCACAGCCAGCATTGGAAACCCGGGCGCATCCGTCACCGCCCTTTCGTGGACCTGAATTGATGGTGATCGGTTCTCAGGTGACACAACTCGAAGAAACCAGACCGTTTGTTGAGTCAGCCAGTGAGTTGGCAAGGAGGTCAAGGTGGAGTCGTTTCTCCCTCAGATCCGTATTGAGGCGAACATCGGTTTCTACCTGACAACCATCGGTGCGATGGTCGTCCTGGCAGGACTTGATTTTGTTGGAGCGATTTTTGCCAAAGAGTGGACCGAGCGGAATCACATGCTGCTCTGGGTAGCAGGGGCTTTCTCGTTTCTCCTGCTCTACGTGGTCTATGCCCAGATTCTCAAAACTGCGGAGCTGTCCATCGTCACCATCGGTTGGGTGGTGTTTCTACAGGTCGGCCTACTACTGATCGACCGGTTCCGCTACGGAGTGGAGTTCAGCACATCGAAATGGATTGCGATCATGGTGATCCTGGTCCTGCAGGCCTACCTTGTTCTGGCTCCGAACAGCTCCGCGAACGTCTCGTGATCCGTAGTGGCCGTGGACCATCTGGAGGATTGAAAATGCAGGCAATTCTTGAAGTTCGCTCTGAACCAGGCAACCTTCGGTTCTCTGATCGGGGGCAGGCATGTGCGCCGCTTCTGGAGCTTGTGCAGAAGTATCTTGGTGACAGGACCCGTTCGTATTCCACGCCGGGTCACAAGGGAGGGCCTGGAGTACCCGAAGAACTGCGAACCCTTCTCGGAGACTCAGCCTTTGCGTCCGATGTCTGGTTCAACACTTCAGACCTCGAAAGCGCGCTCAGCGAGGCAGAGCAATTGGCCGCCGATGCGTGGGGGGCTGAAACCGCGCACTTTCTGGTCAATGGCGCTACGAGTGGCAACCTCGCGCTACTCATGGCCCAATCGAACCCTGGCGACAAGGTGATCCTCGGGCGCGATGCGCACCGATCCGTTCTGGCAGGAGTCATTGCCACCGGTGCCGAGCCAGTATTTGTCGCACCAAGGCTCCATTCGGATCTCAGCATGAGCCTTGGGATCGAACCGGACGATATCGACGCTGTAATCGAGATACATCCCGATGCAAAACTGGTGGTCGTGACGAGTCCGACGTACCACGGAGTCGCTACAGATATCGGCCGGATAGCCGAAACGGCTCATCGGGCAAACCTGCCGCTGTTTGTCGACCAGGCTTGGGGTGCGCACCTTCCGTTCCATCCATCCCTTCCGATCTCGGCAATGGAGGCTGGTGCCGACGCCTGCGTGACGAGTCCGCACAAGACCCTCTCAGCGTTTAGCCAGGGCTCGATGCTTCTGTTGCAGGGCGATCGAATCAATGCTGATCGTCTGCGATCGTCCCTCAGGTTTGCTCAATCCACCAGTCGCAACTTTCCAATCCTGATGTCACTTGACGCAACTCGCCGCCAAATGGCGCTCCAGGGCTGGGCGCATATGGAGTTAACCATGGCGCTTGCTGCAAGAGCACGCGCGGGAATTCGGTCAATTCCGGGCGTTTCTGTGGTCGACGCCGAACGTCTTGGACTGCCAGAAAAGCAGTTCGACGCCACGCGACTGGTTATCGACACCGCTGGTCTCGGACTGGACGGATTCACGGTCGAGCGGGTGTTGCGGGAAGAGTTCGCGATCGCACCTGAGATGAGTGACCTGACCGGAATTGTGTGCCTGATCACGCTCGGCGATACGCGAGCCAGTATTGACGCACTTGTGGATGCGATGTCATGTATTGCAAAAGACTTTGGCGGACGGGGTCATTTGGATAACCATGAAATGAATCGTTCGGTTGGATCGGCCATCGCACCGGGTGATATGTC
>JBGTJM010000575.1:0-3586 GCA_041745115.1 Thermomicrobiales bacterium | reverse complement strand
GATGCCGTGGCCGAGGTTGACGGTGAAGACGCCGGAGAGGCCGTCGATGTACTCCTTGCCGAAGACGTCCCAGACGCGAACGCCGACGCCGCGTTCGAGGATGAGGGGGTCCTGGCCGAAGGACTTCATCTGGTTGAAGTCGACCATGACTTTGGCGGTGTCGAGGGTTTGCTGGTCGGTCATTGTTGGGTTCCTTTGATGGTCGAAGAGTACGTGGCGGGATTGTCGCATATTGGGAATATGGGAGATGGGAAATGGGAGTATGGGAAATGGGAAATGGGAAATGGGGTTGTCATATTTCGAAGCCGGGTGAATAAGGAGCGAGAGGACGCACTATTGCTTGTCGAGGTATAAGAATGTCAGCGGCGCGGGGCTGAATGGCAGGCTGAACTGGAGAGGCTCAAACTGGCGCTTAGTTGGATCGCTTCGGACTGTCGTGAAGGTGGGTAGCAGCGTTGATCAGCGGCTGGTAAGTCTGGGTTTGCAAGCGGAGCAAATGGAAGAGTTTCAACAAGATCAATGAGTCATTGATGTATGGTATATGGCATATGGTAGAATCGGTTCAGGGCCTTCCTGTTGATGGATCATGATATGAAGAAGACGACCGTTTACTTTCCGGAATCAATGTTGATCGAAGTCAAGACGCGGGCGAAGCAGGATCGGCGGTCAGAGGCCGAGCTGATTCGTGAGGCAGTGCACATCTACCTATCGAGTGGTAATCGGTCGTTGCCGTCGTTTGTGGGTATGGCGTCTGATGGTTCGTTCGATGCGGAAGACGACGAGGTGTATCTCGCGGAGCACTGGAAGCCAGATTGGTAATCCTTGATACATCTGCGGTGCTGGCCTCGATCGATCGACGTGAACGTCACCACCAACAGGTTGTTGAGGTCATGCGCTCTGAGCCCCTGTTGATCGTGCCTGTTGCCATATTGGCCGAAGTCACGTTCATGATCGAGCAACGGCTCGGACAGGTGCAGATGGCGGGTTTTCTCTCATCGCTCGTCAATGGAGAGGTCAGCCTCTACTGGGAACCTGGAGATCTGGATCGCATTCTTGAACTGGTGGATCGATACCAGGACATGTCCATAGGCTTTGCCGATGCTGCGGTGATTGCCTGCGCCGAACGGCACGGTGGCAAGGTGCTGACGCTCGATCGAAAGCATTTTGGGGTAGTGGAGCGCGAGGGGACGATTCGAGTTTTGCCCTGAGGTTTTGCCTGGTACTGATTTGCAGGGCCAGCGATGTGTGAGGAAAGCATCGACCGCTAGCCGATGGGCCACCATAGCGGGTGACCCATGCGACGGGTGGATTGATGAGCTCTGACCACGATCAGGAGAGGGCGGCGGATTGCTGCGGTCGATGGGGGAAGGCGGTGAAGCTGGTGGCTGGCCACTGGATCGTTGCGAAGGCGAGGATCGCTGGAATGGCCAAGACGACCCCGAGCACTTGGTAGTCGGCGAAGGCGAGCACTGCACCGCCAAGGGCGCCGCCGAGCGCGCCTGCCCCGTTTCCGAGAACGCCGTTAAGCGACATGGTTGTGGCCCGGCCAACCGGAGTTTGGGCATTCAGGATTGTGGTCATCGCAACCCAGGAAAGTCCGCCCAGGAGTCCTGACAGCGCGACCAGCGTCAATGCGATGAGCACGTGTCCGGAGGCAATGAAGAGGATCGACACGACGGCCGCCATGCCCAGATTTGTGGCGCCGATGATGGAGATGGGAGCCAGTCGCTGTGAAAGGCTGCTGGAGAGAAGGCTGCCTGCAATGTAGGCCAGACCGCCGGACATGTACACCGCTGCCGCGGCGCCGGCACCAGCGTCAAAGCGATCGCCGAGAAACGCTCCGAGGTAAGTCAACATGCCGAACCAGCTTATCGCGCGAAAGCTGCTGGAGATGAATATTTTCTTCATGTGACGGTCTCTGAGCAGGCTGCGGTAACCGCAACTTGAGCGCTTTCCCGACTCCCGGACGAGAGAACTTTGCATCTGGACCCGGAGAATCAAGGCAACGGAAAGCGCGCCAATGGCGGCAGCTGCGAAGGCGACTCTCCATCCAGCTACGTTGACCAAGAGAGCCAGGAGCGGTACGCCAACGACCACCGCGAAGGCTCCACCAGCAGAGGTCCAGCCGAGGGCACGTTGACGGGACGATTCCGTTGGCAAACTGCCAGCGGCGGCGGCAGAGATGTTTGGCAGGATTGCGAAGGCAACGCCACCAAGGGCGGCGGCAGGCAACAGCCAGATGCGATCCAGCGCCATGCCGAATCCCAGCAGATACCCGCCGGCTGCGATGGCTCCGAAGATGAGGAGTGGTCGATACCCGAGGCGATCAGCGATTGGTCCGGCCACCAGGGCGACGAATGTGCCTACCAGCAGGAGAACGGTGGATGTGACGCCAAGGGAGGCAGCGCTAACATCGAGATCTGCAGCGATCTGGGGGAAGAACATCGGCGGCACGGTGAATACCAGGGAGCCGATAAGGGCTGCGAGGGCGAGGGCCGCGACAGGGCGGGATGTCGTATTTGCGTTCGTGCGTACTTGGTAGTAGCTGGTCATTCGATCGAACATGTGCGTTTCCTACCGTTCAGGTGGACTACCGAAGCCGGTATTGGTCGGATCTCAACTCACCAAACACGTTCGTTCGGGAGATTCGAGAACTGACTCTGTCCATACGATGACAGGGCAGCTGGCTCGTCACGTCTGCAATTCGGCTGATATTTGCATCATGCAGGATGGAGTCTGGATGCTGCGTATACGTAGTGGATGGTCTGGCTGTGACTGGTTGAACGGGGACGGTTGCGAATTTCAGATCGTTTTTCTGGAGCAGAGAGCTGTCTGAATGCAGCCTTCTTCGGACTGGAAAGACTATGTGGGTGACGAACTTCAAGTCTGAGCGAGTCAGCAGGAAAGTACCATATATGTTGTATGGTATCATCCTGCTGTACTAACCCAAAATAGCAACAAACGGGTGTCGAAAGGGAACGAAGATGATGGAGCGAACCACGGTCTATTTGCCGCTCGAGCTCAAGGTATCGATCAAGGCTGCGGCGAAGCGAGAAGGCTCATCTGAAGCAGAGGTTATACGAGAGGCGTTGACGCGGTATCTGGCTGATCACGAGCATGAGCGGCCCAGGCCCAAGTCGATCGGTATAGCAAGCAGCGGACGAATTCAATCTGACAATCTCGAGGAGTGGCTTGCCGAGAACTGGAAGCGGGATTGGTAACGCTGGACTCCTCCGCAGTTCTTGCGGCTCTCGATTCGCATGATCTTCATCACGGAGCGATTGCGTCCGCCATTGACGCGGAGCGTGGGCCATTGATCTTGCCTGTGGCGATTCTATCTGAGGTTGCGTATTTCGTGGAAAAGGATTTGGGTCAGCGGGCGCTTGCTGGGCTTCTCGAAGATATCCATGACGGCGCATTTGTGCTGGACTGTATCGAAAGCGGTTGGTCGCGGGTGTTGGAGCTCGTCAGGAAATACCACGATTTGCCATTGGGTCTTTCCGACGCGGCGGTGATCGACTGTGCGGAGCGCCACGGTGGCCGAGTGCTCAGCCTGGATCGGCGGCATTTTGGGGTGGTAGCGGGT
>JBGTJM010000574.1:0-4989 GCA_041745115.1 Thermomicrobiales bacterium | reverse complement strand
TGAGAAGTCATCTGTCTGGCCAGCTACGTCCTCACATCACGGCGATTTCGCTTGTGCTTGCTGGCACACTGGTGGCAATGGTGGTCCTGCTCGCAGACGAGGCGAAGGATCGATTCGACCAGTGGCTGAACCCTACTGAGGCGATTGTGTCCGGCGTCGTGAACCGCGAGCGGGACCCTCTGGTAGGCGCGACCGTCGCGTTGCTAAAGACCCACCGATCTGGCGATCCCATTCAGTCGACCACTGACAATGCCGGCGAGTTCATTTTCAACAAGGTCGAGAACGATGTCTATACACTGGAAATCTACGAACAGGAGCGGCGGCTCTACGCCAAGCACTTTGTGGTGCCAGACAATGAAACTTCGATCATCCTCCCGCTAATCGTGATCGGGATCGAGGAGTCGATTCCCACGGATCCGGTTGTCGATGGCACGCCATTTGCGCCTTCGCTGCCTACCCCGGATGTACCATTGGATCTGACGCCAGAACAAACTCCAGGTATCGTGATCCTGATACCGACTCCGACTGAAATGGCCCCTTCAGCATCTCCCGAAGCGAGCTTTTCTGATCCGGTGATGTTGAGCTACACGGTGGAAACGGCTGGCGAGGAAACTGACTGCGGCGAGGAGGGGTGTCGCACACTCTGGCACGTCGTGGTATCGACGTTCTCGGTCGATCCGAATGTGGACATCGAGTCAGTGACCTATGAGCTGCATCCTTCGTTCCAGCCGTCGGTGCTGACCGTGTTTGGCCCGGACGACTTCGTCGTCGAGTTCGACACCTGGGGAGAGTTCGACCTCGTTGCGCGTGTGGTGCTGACCGATGGTACCGAACTGGATCTGACGCAGCCGATCGTCTGGACATCCCCCGACGTGGAATCTGCATGATTCCCCGCAAAGGATCCAGCAAGCGCTTAGCCGGTCGGGATGGACTTCCTGACTTCGAAGACAGGTGCTATGCGCGATTTCGCGGACCCGATCTGCGCGTTGTCAGCCGCTGGTCATCTCGGAGATCGTGACGGGGCGGCCTTCGGCGATCGACCTCTCGGTCGCTTCGATCATCGCGGTGATGGCGACGCCGTCGCTGGCCGGAATCTTCGGTGCGCGCTCTTCGACCACGCTATCGACGAGGTCGCGGACCGATCCCCACCACCAGTCGGGCAGCTTGAAGTAGTTCCAGATCGACGGGCGAGAGAACATGTGCTTTCCCTCAATGTCAGAGGAAAGCTCGAATCCGCCCCGAACGCCGTCGAAGGCAAGACGTCCCTTGTCGCCGTTCACCGTCAGCTCGAACTCTACGATCGCTGGCCAGGCTTCGGGAAGAATCCAGGAGGTCTCGAATGTGACGAACGTCGTTTCGAACTGGACAATTGCCTGGATCGCGTCGAACGCGTCGATGCCTCTGTCCTTTAGTACACGCTTGGTGCCGACGGCGTAAACCTGCTGAGGTTCCTGATCGAGGAACCAGCGGAACAGGTCCATAGTGTGGGCGAAGAGGAACCACTGCGGCCCTGATTTGCCAGCCCAGGAGAGCATCTGGGTCGGCACCCAGATGGTGTCACTGCACCGGCAGTATCCAAACACCGGATCGCCGACTTCGCCAGCCTGAACGGCATCGCGAATGTTCTGGAAACCGGCGTTCCAGCGATTGCCCAGGTTGATGGTGAACTTGAGGCCCTTTTCGTCGGCCAGGCGGACCATCTCCTGCGCTTCCCGAGTAATTGTGGCAAGTGGCTTTTCGACGACAACGTGCTTGCCGGCTTCGAGCATTTGCATCGTGGCTTCGTAGTGCAGGTGGTCTGGTGTGGCCACGGAGACGACTTCGGCATCGGAACTGGCGATGTCGTCCAGGTTGCTGGTCGCCGCACAGCCGAGTCGGTCAGCAACTGTCTTGGCCCGGTCGACATTGAGATCGTGAACCATGACGAGCTCAGCCGGACCATAGCCAGCATAGGCATCTGCGTGCTGTTCGCCGATCAGTCCGACCCCAACAACTGCGGTTTTCACCGTTCGACCGCTCATGGCTTCAGGTTCCTTTCAAAGTAGTAGTTGTCGTGCCCATCATCGTCGGCGTCAGGATACGGCGAAAGCCACGAGCTTGCGCGGCAGGGGATCAGCAATTCACACGGGGCGTTGCCGATGCTGAGGTTTGCCGGGGATACGGGTCAGAACTGATTGATCTGGATCAGGTTCCCGACCGTGTCATCAAATATCGCCATGGTTCCCCAGTGCTGGGTCGTAGGGTCCAGTGTGAAGCGGACGCCATGCGACTTCAGGCGTTCGTATTCCTGCTGGACATTTTCGACGGTGAAGGCGGTTGCCGGGATACCCTGATCGTACGTTGATTCATCTCCGCGTCAATGTTGTCATCATGTTGACAACCTTTTGGCAATTGAGCTGGTAGGACCACACGTCTAGTTCGCGAATTTCGAGTGTGAAGAGACCAGCGAAATTTTTAGCGGAGTAGATGCTCATCTTCATTTGTGCACCGAGCCCGGTTGGCTTTCCATTAGTGTGCTGAAAACAAGGACACCCGGAGCGGCGTTGGCTCCGGGTGTGCGCCAGTAACATGCGGGTCGGTGATCAGCTCTCTGTGCGGTCAGTGTCCGGCGTGCGAAGCACTCGTGCTGCAGCCGCTGCAGCCGCACCTGCTGCCAGCGTCAGACCGAGCGCTCCAATTCTGCTCGATTCTGGACCAGTTCCAGTTGACGGCAGGGTGACGACCGAGTCAGCCCCACCTTTCGATGCCTGAGGATGCTTGGGTGGGTGCGGCTTGCCAGCGTGGTCGTCGTCGTCATCCGTGGATGAATCAGTGTGGTCATCATCATCGGCAGAGTCTGAGTCGTCATCGTCATCGTCGCCGATTCCCCCGAGCAAGGGGACGACCGCGAACGGAGATAGCGAGGTTACTACTCCGCAAACGATGCCACCGAAGGGTGAGCCCACCGAAGTCACATCCACCCATGCACCAGACTCCAGGTGCAGCAAGCGGTCGCTGGGATCGTCTGATGGAAGGCATATTTGAATCCCGCCACTGTACGTCGCAGTTGTCGCTATTTCGAACCAATCCCCATTTGCGTTCTGATAGATCGAGCTATCCGGAAGAGATGGCAACGAAGAAGACGAAACCGGGGTAATCGTCGTAGCACCGGCCACCGTCACGGTTCCGAACGTAATCGAGGCACCGGGAACCCCGGGGTAGGTCACTTCGACGTCTGAACCCGTACCTGTGTTTGGTCCTGGCGCCGGGGTGGTTGTGGTTGTTGGCGCCGGGGTGGTTGTGGTTGTTGGGGCAGGAGTTGTTGTCGTCGGCTCTGGGGTTGTTGTCGTCGGTTCGCTGGTTGTCGTGGTCGGACACTCGCCCCAAAAATCACTCGAGCAGAATCCGTCACCACAACACACAACTCTGCCGGGGCAGTTGACATCGTCGACACACGGAATAATGGACGGAGTATTGCACTGGTCATCTGTCAGGCAAATTCCGTTGTTGGCCCCGCTGCCCGCTGAGCAGCAAGTGAGCCCCGCGTCACATTCGGGACCAGGAGGTACGTTGTAGCCGCAGTATTCTCCTGCCCCAGCAGCCAAAGCTTTTTCCTTGATGAACGCAGTCGTTGATATCGCCGCTGCGCCCCCAAAGAGCGTTTTCAGCATTTGCCTTCTGTTGAGGTCTTTCCCGAGATCCCGAACAAGTGAATCGAACTTCTTCCCGTCCACTCCAGCCCCAATCTTCTTTGTCTCGCGTCAATTTCACACTGGCAATAACTTGCGTTTTATAGCATGTATTTTACATTTACACAAGATATGTTCAACTGGTGCGATTCACGACCAGGCAACGTGTTTTCAGGCGCAACGTATTGCGTTGAATGCGGCCTCCAGAAGTCCCGTGGATGTGCGGCGTACACCACCCATCGAACCTGGATGCACGCTTAAAGCCAGTGTCTGAATGGACCTGTTGTGGGTAGTGAGCGAATCGGTACGATACCTCGTAGGATACGGTGATCGAACGTTGTTTTTGACAATGGAGTACAGGATGAGTGACAAAAAACCGATCAGGCTCGGACTGATCGTCACCGATATCGAGGACCGGACCGACAACTACACCCATTCGTGGCAGACCATGAAGGACATGGTGCAAATGGCCGAGGATGTGGGCTTCTATTCAGCCTGGATTCCCGACCATCTGATTCACGAGCCTGAGGGAGTTGAGCGGTACGGGATCTGGGAGGCGTGGTCAGTGCTCACCGCGTTGCTGGCGGTGACATCGAAGATCAGAGTCGGTCCGCATGTGCTGTGCACCGGCTGGCGAAACCCCGCTCTGATCGCAAAGATGGCCGACACCGTCGACGAAATCAGCAATGGCCGGCTGATCCTGGCACTTGGTGCTGGCTGGCACGAGCCGGAGTACCGGGCATTCGGCTTTCCTTTCGATCACCGGATTGGCCGGTTCGATGAGGCCGTGCAAATCATCCACGGGCTGTTGAAGGATGGGCACATCGACTTCGACGGTGAGTTCTATCAGGCAAGGGATTGCGAGCTTCGGCCTCGCGGTCCGAGTCAGGGCGGCCCGACGATCATGATTGGGACCATCGCCGGCACGCCGCTCGGAGACGAGATGGGTCTGGTCCGCAAAGGGTGGCGGATGCTCGATCTGGTGGCCAGATATGCCGATATGTGGAATTGCCCGACCGTGAACGATCCGGCGCTGATTTCCGACATTCGGGCGATGGTGGACGAAGCCTGTGCGCGAAACGACCGGGAACCCGGATCACTCGATCGGTCCAACGGGATTACCGTAAACCTTCCAGGTTGGGAAGACCATTTTGGGATGACGAGCGTGCGAAAGCGGCGAGCGCGATCGGGCGTCTCCAACGGCGACTACGCGGAGATCGCGGAGTTAATCCAGCAGTATGCCGATCAGGGTGTCGATGAGCTGCACATTCAGATCGACCCGGAGAATGTGCACGGGGTCGAGCAGTTCGGCCGGGTGATC
>JBGTJM010000573.1:0-4959 GCA_041745115.1 Thermomicrobiales bacterium | reverse complement strand
CAGGTGGCCGGGTTCGATCCAGCCGGAGAACCCGAACCGTATGTCTACATCCTGCTCACCCCTGATCGCGTCCTGGCCTGGCGAGATGAGGATGAGCTCGGTCAGCGCGAGATTATGGTTGAAGGCCAGTGGGTGCATGATCGATGATCCTGATCGGAATGTTTTCAGCATAGAAAGCCCGTATGACCACATCCAGACTCGACCGTTATTTTCAGCGCATCCGTTTCAACGGCGGAACCGAGCCGACGCTTGCCAATCTGCAGAGTATCTGCTGGTTGCATCAACTGGCGATTCCGTTCGAGAACCTGGATATCGCGCTTCAGCCTGCGCCGATTTCCCTCGATCCGGATGACATTTTCTCCAAAGTAGTGGATCGGCGGCGGGGCGGGTACTGTTTTGAGCAGAACGGTCTCCTCGCGCTCATGCTGCAGGATATGGGCTATGCGGTCACGATGGGCTACGGAACCTGGACCGCCGACGATGGTGAGCAGGTGCCTCCCTTCGATCATCTTCTGCTGCATGTCACTATTCCTGGCATCGAACATCCATGGGTAGCGGACGTAGGTTTTGGCCGCAACACGCCATCTCGCCCCGTCGCCCTTGCTGAGGGAGTCGAAGCATTGCACGCTGAATCACACTTGATGTACACGGCGGTGCCACTCGATCTCCCCGACCGGCAATGGTCCATTCGCTGGCGTGCGCCGCAGGACACAACCTGGACGCTGCTCTACGATCTCGATCTCCGGCCCAGAACGATGGCCGATTATCAGCATCGCCATGTCTATCATCAGACCTCGCCCGATTCCGTGTTCCACAAGGGCCCAATATGCTCAAAGCCGACTGCAGACGGGCGCGTCACCCTTTCCGGCGATACGTTGATCGTCACAACGAGGAGCGAGAGGCAGGAAATTCCTCTGCCAACCGTCGATCAGCAGCGGAGCGCACTCGCGCAGTGGTTCGATATCACGCTGGAGGAGTATCCGCAATGACAGGTAGCTGGCACGACGTTCCCTCCGCGCCCGATCCAGTTGGACTCTTCGAGATGGTGCTGGAAGTCAGGAGCCTTGCCGAATCTGAAGCGTTCTACGCCGGCGCCCTTTGTCTCCCTATCGTGGAGCGCTGGACTGGCGATCGTCAGGCCGTCTGGCTCGGCCTCGGAAGTGAAGGCTTTCTTGGACTCTGCCCACGCGAAACAGGAGGCGGCAATGCCATTCATCGTGGCCGCGGTGGAGCGCACGTCCATTTCGCGATTCGGGTCCCGATCGGCTCGCTCGACGCGTTCCGGGCCCGGCTGGAGACGATGGGACACGACGTCGAGTCCGGCTGGGAGTTCGGCCAGGGCAACCGCGCCATCTATCTCGACGATCCTGACGGTAATGTGGTCGAGCTCACCGAACGAACCACTCTCTGGGACGGCACCGCCGCGACTGAGTAGGACACGAGTTTGCCGATCCCGATATCAATTCCGGGCGCGAAGGAGTAGGATGGGTCAGATCATCGACAAGTTGAGAATCGTGAGCGAGAAGGAGACAGAGATGATCGTTGTGCGTTCAGTCATGCAGGCAAAGTTCGGGTCTGGAGGCATTCTCGCCGCCGCCGCGACCGAAGGCATGCAGGCCTTCACCAGGGCCTATGGCAAGGAGTCGCCGCGATGGCGGGTCCTCACCGACCTCTCCGGTCCGTTTGATACCGTGACCCTCGAAGCAGAGGTCGACAGCCTCACCGACTGGGAAACCATGCGCTCCCGGATGTTCGCGATGCCGGAGTTCGAGGAAAGCATGGCCGCGATGTACGATCTGGTCGTTTCTGGTCGGCAGGAATACCTCAACATCGAAGCCAGCGGTTAGCGAATCGATCACGCCGGCTACACCACAACGGTGCTCACCACGTGTGTTGCGAGATCGAGGCGACGCACCGCATGGTTGTTCGTGTCGGCGACATAGAGCGAATCACCAGCCAGCGATAGCCCGCAGGGTTCCTGGAAGGCCGACTCGGATGCGCTGCCATCGAGAAGCCCCGGACCACCGCCGCCGGCGATCGTCCGCACCTCACGCGTGACGGGATCCAGCCGTTTGATCTTGTCGTTTAAGGTGTCCGGCAGATACACCGCCGCCAGCCCATCCTCGATCCCCACAGCAATCCCCTGCGGGTGCTGCAGCCGCACGCTGTCGCCTCGTGCATCGACATCGCCGAAGTGGAACAGCCCCCGCCCCACGATCCTTCGCACCTGACCGGACCCGGTGTCGATCCGCCGCACTGCACTTGATTCGCTGTCCGCCACAAAGAGCGACTCGCCATTGCTCGCCAATCCCATTGGTTGCGTGAACGTCGCTTCCTGCAGCGGTCCATCATGAATCGATTCCGCGCCTGTGCCCGCCGCGACCCGAAAAGTGCCGGTGACCGGGTCGTACTCCCAGAGCTGGTGCATCCCGGCCATCGCGATCCACGGCCGGTCACCGATCCACGCAAGATCCCACGGAGACGCAAGCTCGACCTCCCGGCCATGCTGAACCTGCGTCAGCATGCCCCGTTGCCCGTTGCCGCCGACAGTCCTGATACGCTCGGTGAGGAGATCGATCTCCCGCAGTGCATGGTTGCCCGCATCGGCGACGAACAGCGCTCGCCCATCGTGGCTGACCGCCATCCCCTGCGGGTTGTGGAATTGAGTCTGCGCTTCGTCACCATCCTGCAGCCCGGCGCTGCCCGTTCCGAACCGTCGCACCACGGTCCCTGCAAGCGTGCACTCCACGATCTGGTGATGACCCGAGTCGGCGACGAAAAGGCGATCGCGCTCGGCATCCGCAAGCACGCTTCCCGGATAGCGCAGCCGGCCGGCAAAGTCTGGTTCGTCCAGATGTGGCAACGGCGAATCGTCGAGGCCGCTCTCGGTCGCAAACCGGTCGAGCAACGCCTCGATCGCCGAATGCATTGGCCCATACGCAAATTCGCCTGAGTGGGTGGCAAATACCTCGCCTGCCGGATCGACAAACATCAGCGTCGGCCAGGCCTTCACGCCGAAGCTCTGCCAGATCGCCATGTCGACATCGTTGACGACCGGATGGGCGATGCCATGCTTCAGGACAGCATGCCGGACCCGTTCGGACTCCTGCTCAGCCGGGAACTTGGCCGAATGAACCCCGATCACGGCCAGCTTGGGCCCGAAGGCCATTTCGAGCTTCCGCAACTGCGGAAGGACATGCAGACAGTTGATTCAGCAGGACGTCCAGAAATCGAGCAGTACCAGCTTGCCCCGCAGCTGCCGCAACGTCAGCGGCGGGCTGTTGAACCAGTCGAGACCGGTGGGAAATTCCGGTGCCCGCACGCTGCCAGCGTAGTGCGTCGGCTTCATCTAGGTTCGGATTTCCGAAACGACCAGCTTGCCACTGCACACCATCGCCAGGTCGGTGATCTCGCCATTCTCGACCTGCACATAGCCCATCTGCTCGAATCGCTTCCGCTGGCCATCCTCGCTTACCTCGATGCAGTACCGCAGCCGCACCCGCTCGAGGACCGGCTCGATCGCAGAATCCACCACCGCCAGATCTGTCGCAGAACCGACCCAGTTCCGGAACGTCTCGGCCACGATTTCGGGCCCAAACCCGCCGAACACATGATTCGGGGTATACGCTCGCACCCGGCACTCCCGGCTAACGCACCCTGCAACCGCCTCGAAATCCTGCGCTGCCAGCGCTTCCACCAGTCGTTCTACCACCGCCACTGCAGATTCAACCTGCACCACGTTCACAGCAGACTCCTCTCATGCCACCAGCATCACGTCCAGAATAGCAGCCCTTCCACGTATCGCCTTCATACCCTTACCGACGAAAACTGTCTATCCGTGCACGGTGCCTCCGTACGCGCGAGTTGAGCTTCACCCGACTCCCCTTTCTGGTTCACCATTCCAGTTGCTACCTACCAACTCCCTGCCTCTCGCAAGGTAGAATGACCGCTGAACGATTCCGCCGCCGTGCGGGTCGTCCAGGCAACGTTCCGATCCGACCGATTCTCCGAGAAGTGAAATGTCCTCCGACAGCCCGGCCCCACTCATGCAATCACCGCCAGTTTCGACTGGCAGCGTGAACGACCGTGCGTTGCCGGCTGATTCCGCATCGGCATCCAAAACCGCTCCCGGAACAGCTTCGAGTTCGGTCATTCAGATCGTCACCGATTATGTGTCGCTCACAAAGCCAGGCATTCTCTCCCTGCTCCTGGCGACGACCCTCGCCGGCATGATGGTCGCCGCTGAAGGCTTCCCACCCATTGCGCTGGTGCTTTGGACCCTGCTCGGTGGTGTGCTCTCAGCAGGCGGGGCCAACGCGCTCAACTGCTACATCGACCGCGACCTCGACAAGCTGATGGCCCGCACCAAAAACAGGCCGTCTGCATCGGGCCGAATTGCGCCTCGCCAGGTGCTGATTTTCGGCATCGCGCTCACAATAATCTCGTTCTTCATTCTTGCGATCTTCGCCAATTTCCTCGCTGCTGGGCTGGCGCTGCTAGGCTCTTTCTACTACGTGGTTGTCTACTCCTACTACCTGAAGCGCCGGACTCCGCAAAACATCGTGATCGGCGGCGCTGCCGGGGCCATGCCACCGGTCGTCGGATGGGCCGCCGTGACCGGCAGTCTCAGTGTTGCGCCGATTCTGATGTTCGCGCTGATCTATTACTGGACGCCGCCCCATTTCTGGGCGCTCGCCCTGCTCAAGAAAGGCGACTACGGCCGCGCCGACGTGCCAATGCTCCCGAATGTCGCCGGCGAAATGGAAACCCGCCGTCAGATCATCCTCTACACGCTGTTGATGGTCGCCGTGTCGATGTTGCTGATGCCCTTTGGTCTCGGCGAGATCTACTTCGTGTCCGCCCTCGTGCTCAACGCCATCTTCCTGATCCTGTCATTCCAGCTCTATCGCACCGGCTCGAAGCACTTTGCCCGCCTCACGTTTTTCTATTCGCTCTGGT
>JBGTJM010000572.1:0-6018 GCA_041745115.1 Thermomicrobiales bacterium | reverse complement strand
TGCCGCCGCCGCCGAAGCAGCAAACCCGGTGCTTTCACCACGCTCCAGCAGGAGTGGGATCAGCAGAATGAACATCGCCACATTCACGAACATCGCCAGACTGAACGCAATCGAAAGCCACCGAAATGATGCGCTTCTCAGCGCCTCGCTCATCGATAGCGACCTTCGACGATAACCAGGCCGATTGTGAGACGAGGCTTCACCAGTGCGCGGCTTGGCTCTGAGCACCAGCGCGTGCAAAGGTATTGTGATCGTTCCCAGGATCACCGCCAGAGCCACCAGCGCTTCGCGCCAGCCAAGTCGATCGACCAGCCACGCGGCCAGCGGGATGAAAACCACGCTGGCGAATCCTCCTCCGAACGTCACCAGGGTCAGCGCCCGCGACCGCGATCCGGTAAACCAGGAGGTGATCACCGAAAACGCGGGCTCGTAGAACGTCGCTGCCATGCACACGCCGATCAGAATCCAGATCAGGACAAACACGGGATACGATTCGACCCTGGCCCAGGCCAGAACCAGCACGGTGGCGACCACAGAGCCCGCCGTCATCATCACCCTTGGGCCGTGACGATCGAGCCAGCGCCCGAACGGCACTGCTGCTACCCCGGAAGTCAGCAACGCCAGCGAAAAAGCGCCGGTCAGCTGGGTGCGCGACCAGCCCAGATCGCGCTCGATCGGTTCGATAAACACGGAAAAGGCGTAGTACAGGATGCCCCAGCTCACTGGTTCGGTGACTGCCAGGGTGAGAGCGATCCACCAGGCTCGTGACATAGGACCGCTCATGAGAGGTTGCCTGTCGGCAAACGGAGAGTTTGCTGATCTGGCAGGATCGAGCGCACAATCGCTCCAACGCGATTGGCAGCCTGAACCAGCAGGAAGGGTCCGGCATGGTTCGCTCGACCGCGCAACGCGTTGCAGACACCCTCGCCGCTCTCGAAACTGAGCGAAATTGCTGGCTGGCTACCTCTCGGCAGGATGGAACGTCCCATCTGATCCCACTGACGTATTGTTGGGACGGTGAGCAGCTCATCGTCGCTACGCGGCAAAAGAGCGTCACGGTCAACGCAGTTCGCCGGACAGGACGCGTTCGGCTTTCGCTGCCGTCGCCAGTCGATGTTGTGATCGTCGACGCTATCGCCTCGGTTGTTACCACCGAAGACATCGACGCCCATATCGATCGTTTCTTTCGACAGGTGGCCGGGTTCGACCCTGCCGGAGAGACTGAATCGTATGTCTACATCCTGCTCACCCCTGATCGCGTCCTGGCCTGGCGAGATGAGGAAGAACTCGGACAGCGTGAGATCATGCATTCGGGTCAGTGGATAGACGATCGATGATCCTGGTCGATGTTTCGTCAGCATAGAAAGCCCGTATGACCGCATCCAGACTCGCCCGTTATTTCCAGCGCATCCGCTACGCCGGCGGAACCGAACCGACACTTGCCAATCTGCAGAACATCTGCTGGTTGCATCAACTGGCGATCCCTTTCGAGAACCTGGATATCGCGCTCCAGCCTGCTCCGATTTCCCTCGATCCGGATGACATTTTCGCCAAGCTGGTGGATCGCCGACGAGGCGGGTACTGTTTTGAGCAGAACGGTCTCCTCGCGCTCATGCTGCAGGATATGGGCTACACAGTCACGATGGGATACGCAACCTGGACCACCGACGATGGTGAGCAGGTGCCTCCCTTCGATCATCTTCTGTTGCAGGTCACTATTCCTGGCATCGAACATCCATGGGTAGCGGACGTAGGTTTTGGCCGCAACACGCCATCTCGCCCCGTCGCCCTAGCTGAGGGAGTCGAAGCGTTGCACGCTGAATCACACCTGATGTACACGGCGGTGCCAATCGATCTTCCCGACCGGCAATGGTCCATTCGCTGGCGATCGCCGCAGGACACTACCTGGACGCTGCTCTACGATCTCGATCTCCGGCCCAGAACGATGGCCGATTATCAGCACAGACATGTCTATCATCAGACCTCGCCCGATTCCGTGTTCCACAAGGGCCCCATATGCTCAAAGCCGACTGCAGACGGGCGCGTCACCCTTTCCGGCGACATGCTGATCGTCACCGCGAATGGCGAGCGGCAGGAAATTCCACTGCCAACCGTCGATCAGCAGCAGAGCGCGCTCGCGCAGTGGTTCGATATCACGCTGGAGGAGTATCCGCAATGACAGGTAGCTGGCACGACGTTCCCTCCGCGCCCGCTCCAGTTGGACTCTTCGAGATGGTGCTGGTAGTCAGGAGCATTGCCGAATCTGAATCGTTCTACGCGGGCTCCCTTGGTCTCCCGATCGTAGAGCGCTGGACTGGCGATCGTCAGGCTGTCTGGCTCGGACTCGGCAACGAAGGCTTTCTCGGGCTCTGGCCAAGCGAAACAGGCGGCGACAAGGCGATCCATGGTGGCCGTGGCGGAGCGCACGTCCATTTCGCGATTCGGGTCCCGATCGGCTCGCTCGACGCTTTCCAGGCCCGGCTGGAGACGATGGGTCATGACGTCGAGTCCGGCTGGGAGTTCGGCAAGGGCAACCGCGCCATCTATCTCGATGATCCCGACGGCAATGTGGTCGAGCTCACCGAACGAACCACCCTGTGGGACGGCACCGCCGCGTCTGAGTAGAAGGCGAGCATGCTGATCCCGGTATCAATTCCGGACGCGAAGGAGTAGGATGAGTCAGATCATCGACCAGTTGGAAAGCATGAGCAAGAAGGAGAATGGGATGATCGTTGTGCGTTCAGTCATGCAGGCAAAGTTCGGGTCTGGAGGCATTCTTGCCGCCGCCGCGACCGAAGGAATGCAGGCCTTCACCAAGGCCTATGGCAAGGAGTCGCCTCGATGGCGAATTCTCACCGACCTCTCCGGTCCATTCGATACCGTGACCCTCGAAGCAGAGGTCGATAGCCTCACCGACTGGGAAACCATGCGCTCCCGGATGTTTGCGATGCCGGAGTTCGAGGAAAGCATGGCCGCGATGTACGATCTGGTCGTTTCGGGTCGGCAGGAATACCTCAACATCGAAGCCAGCGGATAGCGAGTCGAGGACGCCGCCTACGTCACAACCGTGCTGACCAGGTTCGTCGCCAGATCGAGGCGGCGTATCGCGTGGTTGTTCGTGTCGGCGACATAGAGCGAATCACCAGCCACCGATAGCCCGCAGGGTTCCTGGAAGGCCGAATCGAATGCACTGCCATCGAGAAGCCCCGGTCCACTGCCGCCGGCGATCGTCCGCACCTCGCGCGTGACGGGATCCAGCCGTTTGATCTTGTCATTTAAGGAGTCCGCCAGAAACACCTCCTCCAGACCATCTTCGATCCGCACCGCGATTCCCTGCGGATGCTGCAGCCGCACGCTGTCGCCTCGTGCATCGACATCGCCATAATGAAAGAGACCTCGTCCCACGATCCTTCGGACCTGACCGGACCCGGTGTCGATCCGCCGCACTGCGCTCGATTCGCTGTCCGCCACAAAGAGCGACTCGCCAATGCTCGCCAACCCCATTGGTTGCGCGAATGTCGCTTCCTGCAGAGGTCCGTCATGGATCGATTCCGCTCCTGTGCCCGCCGCGACCCGAAATGTGCCAGTGACCGGTTCGTACTCCCAGAGCTGGTGCATCCCGGCCATCGCGATCCACAGCCGGTCACCGATCCACGCGAGATCCCACGGAGACGCAAGCTCGACCTCCCGGCCATGCTGAACCTGCGTCAGCATGCCCCGATTCCCGTTGCCGCCAGCGGTCCGGACATAACCGGTATGGAGATCGATCTTCCGCAGTGCATGGTTGCCCGCATCGGCAACGAACAGCGTTTGCCCATCATGGCTGATCGCCATCCCCTGCGGGTTGTTGAACTGAACCGCCTCCGCGTCGCCATCGATCAGCCCGGCGCTGCCCGTTCCGAAACGTCGCACCATGGTTCCTGCAATCGTGCATTCCACGATCTGGTGATGACCCGAGTCGGCGACGAAGAGGCGATCGCGCTCGGCATCCGCAAGCACGCTTCCCGGATAGCGCAGCAGTCCGGAATCGTCTGGTTCCTCCAGATGGGGCAACGGTGAATCGTCGAGGGCGCTCTCGGTCGCAAACCGGTCGAGCAACCTCTCGAGCGCCGAATGCATTGGCCCATATGCGAATTCGCCTGAGTGGGTGGCAAACACCTCGCTTGCCGGATCGATAAACATCAGCGTCGGCCAGGCCTTCACGCCGAAGCTCTGCCAGATCGCCATGTCGACATCGTTGACGACCGGATGGGCGATGCCATGCTTCAGGACAGCATGCCGGACCCGTTCAGATTCCTGCTCAGCCGGGAACTTGGCCGAATGAACCCCGATCACGGCCAGCTTGGGCCCGAAGGCCATTTCGAGCTTCCGCAACTGCGGAAGGATATGCAGACAGTTGATTCAGCAGGACGTCCAGAAATCGAGCAGTACCAGCTTGCCACTGCACACCATCGCCAAATCGGTGATCTCGCCATTCACGACCTGCACATAGCCCATTTGCTCGAATCGCTTCCGCTGGCCATCTTCGCTCACCTCGATGCAGTACCGCAGCCGCACCCGATCGAGGATCGGTTCTATCGCAGATTCCACCACTACCAGATCCGTGGCACCTCCGACCCAGTTCCGAAACGTCTCAGCCACAATATCGGGCCCAAACCCGCCGAACACATGATTTGGGGTATACGCCCGCACCCGGCACTCCCGGCTAACGCACCCTGCAACCGCCTCGAAATCCTGCGCTGCCAGCGCTTCCACCAGTCGTTCTACCACCGCCACTGCAGATTCAGCCTGCACCACGCTCACAGCAGTCTCCTCTCATGCCACCAGCATCACGTCCAGCATAGCAGCCCATTCCCCAAAAGCCTCGACATCTCTAACCGACGCCAACTGCCTACCCGTGCGCGGTGCCTCCGTGCGCGCCAGTTGAGCTTCACCCGACTCCCCTTTCTGGTTCACCATTCCAGTTGCTACCTACCAACTCCCTGCCTCTCGCAAGGTAGAATGACCGCTGAACGATTCCGCCGACGTGCGGGTCGTCCAGGCAACGTTCCGATCCGACCGATTCTCCGAGAAGTGAAATGTCCTCCGACAGCCCGGCCCCACTCATGCAATCACCGCCAGTTTCGACTGGCAGCGTGCACGACCGTGCGTTGCCGGCTGATTCCGCATCGGCATCGAAAACCGCTCCGGGTGCAGCGTCGAACTCGATCGTTCAGGTCGTCTCCGACTATGTGTCGCTCACAAAGCCAGGCATTCTCTCGCTGCTCCTGGCGACGACCTTGGCCGGCATGATGGTCGCCGCGGAAGGCTTCCCGCCCATTGCCCTGGTGCTGTGGACCCTGCTCGGTGGTGTGCTCTCAGCAGGTGGGGCCAACGCGCTCAACTGCTACATCGATCGCGACCTCGACAAGCTGATGGCCCGCACCAAAAACAGGCCGTCTGCATCAGGCCGAATCGCGCCTCGCCAGGTGTTGGTCTTCGGCATCGCGCTCACCGTGATCTCGTTCTTCATTCTTGCGATCTTCGCCAACTTCCTGGCCGCGGGGCTGGCGCTGCTCGGTGCCTTCTACTACGTGGTCGTCTATTCCTACTACCTGAAACGTCGCACTCCGCAAAACATCGTGATCGGCGGCGCCGCCGGAGCGATGCCGCCGGTGGTTGGATGGGCCGCCGTGACCGGCAGTCTCAGCGTTGCCCCAATTCTGATGTTCGCGCTGATCTACTACTGGACCCCGCCCCATTTCTGGGCGCTCGCCCTGCTCAAGAAAGGCGACTACGGACGCGCCGACGTGCCAATGCTCCCGAATGTCGCCGGCGAAACGGAAACCCGCCGTCAGATCATCCTCTACACGCTGCTGATGGTCGCCGTGTCGATGCTGCTGATGCCCTTTGGTCTCGGCGAGATCTACTTCGTGTCCGCCCTCGTGCTCAACGCCATCTTCCTGATCCTGTCATTCCAGCTCTATCGCACCGGCTCGAAGCACTTTGCCCGCCTCACGTTTTTCTATTCGCTCTGGT
>JBGTJM010000571.1:0-6629 GCA_041745115.1 Thermomicrobiales bacterium | reverse complement strand
CTACGGCCCAGGTAGCCGGCGATCCTTGCCAGGATGATGAAGATTGCGCGGGTAACCTCATTTGCAGCGCCAGTGATGTCTGTGCTTGCAATCCAAGCATCTCACAGGTTAATTGTCCCGAAGGTTCCGTTGCGCCGACTGGCAGCCAGGGTGGCCTGGACGGCTCCTGCTGCACGGCAGACGGAACCTGCTGCAACCGAAACTGCGTAAACGGCGTTTGCGAACCAGCGGCGGCAATCTGCGCGCCACTTGGGGCTGAATGCGAGTCGGCCGCCTGCTGCACGGATCTGACCTGCGTCAACGGCGTTTGCGCCGAACCATGCGCCGACGGCTCTTTCTGCGATCCTTGTGAAGTCTGCTGGAGTTTCGGCACCGAAGCGTTCACCTGCGAACCCGAATGCACTGAACAACAGGTCTGCTGCGACGAACAGTGCGTTCTAGGCGATTGCTGCGACGTTGAAGACTGTGTCCCTCCAGATGGTTGCGTGCAAGTTGGATGCCCGAGCAATCAGTGCATCTACATGACCAACGACAATCTCTGTCCGGAACCCTGCCAGACCTGCCTGCAAGATGGCTCATGCAGCTCCGATTGCATTGAGGGAGAAGAAATCTGTTGCGACAATGCCTGCGTCGAAGGAACATGCTGTGTCGACAGTGACTGTGATCCGGTTTCCTGCGCGGTGGGTTCGTGCGGGATCAACAATGAGTGCGAATATGTTTCCCTCTGCCCGCCGCAAGGTGATGTCGACTATGCATGCTGTCCCGTCGGACCAGGCGAGGACTACTGCTACAACGTCGGAATCGACGGCACCTGCTGCACTGATGATGAATGTCCCTCTATCATCATCAGCGGCGAAACCTGCCTGATCTCCGGTTGCTTCGAAGGCGTGTGCGGACTCATTCGCGACAACGATGCGTGCGATCCAGATACCTGCTGCTGCGAAAGCGGCGAGTGCTCGTCGGAGTGCTGCGACGTTTGCCGGGAGTTCGGCGACCTTTGCGGGCTGGTCCTCAATGGGACATTGATAGCCGGACAAAGCCCGCGACTCGACTGCTGTGAGGGCCTGGTCTGCTGTGAGTCGAACGAAGGGTCGTTCTGCGCCGAGTGCTGCGCAGACTGGGAATGCCCGAAAGACTCCATTTGTTGCGCCGGCGTCTGTCGTGAAATCGAGTGCTGTATCGACGACATCCTCACTGGTGGCAACCCCAACGACCGTTGCCCACACAACTGCACCTGCTTCGAAGGTCTCTGCGTTGACCAGAATCAGGAACACTGCCTCGTTTGCCAAACCGACAAAGACTGCGGCGATGATGGATGCTGCTGTCACGACGGCTCCTGCTCGCACGATTGCTGCCGCGTCTGCAGGCACGACCACGAATGCGGCCACGGAGAATGCTGTTGCCGCAACGGCGCGTGCTCAAGCCTGTGCTGCAAGGAACCGGGCTGTAAGAGCGATGTCGACTGCGCAAAGGACACCTGCTGTTGCCACAATGGATCGTGCTCGGTGCACTGCTGCGACGTGCCTGACGATGACACCCCAGAGATCAACACGCTGCCAAACACCGGGACTGGTACAGGGAGCGAAAGCGCGGCCTGGGTCACTGGGGCGGCGCTGGTGGCTGGCGCCTCAGCACTCCTCGGCTCACAAATCAGGCGGACAGTGACGCCTCCAGAGGTATCCGAGGCATAAGCACAATCTGTCTCCGAAATTTTTCATTCGGGGCGGCTTCAGACACCGCCCCGTTCCTTTTGCCCGACGCGGCATCAATCGATTCGTGCGCTTCACCACTGGTTCACGCAAACTGCCAATCGTGCCATCTGAGCATTCCCGGTAGAATGCTGCAAACACTGAATCGCTTGTGAACCGCTCGGGGGTCACCGTGGATTATCAGGCACCGCCGCTGCTCGCATTAACGATGGGCGACCCCGCCGGCATAGGACCGGAAGTCATCCTCAAAGCCCTTGATCATCCTGGCATCAATCACCGCTGCCGACCCATCGTGATTGGCGATCGCCGCATCCTCTCTCGCGCAATCGAGTTCGACAACATGCCCGATCTCACCATCGTCGAGATCGATGAGCCCGCCGCCGGAGTCTTCGATGCAGGCTTTCTCAATCTGCTCGATCTGGAAAACGCCAATCCAGACGATTGTCCAATCGGCGAAGTCAGCCCGGCCAGTGGACGCGCCGCTGTCGAGTATGTCTTTGCCGCAACAGACCTGGCAGTTGCAGAAGATGTCGACGCAATAGTCACCGCCCCGCTCAACAAAGCAGCCATGCATGCAGCGGGATTCACCTATGCCGGGCACACCGAGCTCCTCACGGAACGTACTGGTGCCGAAAAGGTCAGCATGCTGCTCGTCGGCCCAGATCTGAAAGTCGTCCACGTATCAACCCACGTCTCACTGACCGAAGCGATTGCTCGAGTCACGACCGAGCGCGTCGCCGATGTCATCAACATCGCCAACCAGTCCTGCCTGGCGCTGGGTATCGCGGAACCCCGAATTGCCGTTGCCGGTCTGAATCCGCACGCCAGCGAAGGAGGCATCTTTGGGCACGAGGAATCAACCGCAATCCAGCCCGCCATCGATGCCGCCCGCGCCGAGGGCCTCAACGTCAGCGATCCCCAACCGCCCGACACGGTATTCCTCCGCGCCACCAGGGGTGAATTCGATATCGTCGTCGCCATGTATCACGATCAAGGTCATATCCCCATGAAACTGCTTGCATTCGACTCGGGAGTGAACGTCAGCGTCGGCCTGCCGATCATTCGCACCTCGGTTGATCATGGCACCGCTTTCGATATCGCCGGGAAGGGCATCGCCAGCGAGGAAAGCATGCTCGCCGCCATCGACGTCGCCCTCAAGATGGTCGCCGCTCGCCACGCCGGAGCTGGCTTCTGAGATGACGGCGCCGCAGCTGGTCGTGCTGGCCGACGACCTCACCGGTGCGGCAGACACCGGTGGTGCCTTTGCCCAGGCCGGACTCGTTACCGCAATTCCCCTTTGCGACGCCGCCGCTCCGGCAGTCGATGTGCTCGCCCTGTCGTCAGAATGCCGGGATTGCGACGAGTGCGACATCGAAGACCTGCTCTTGAGCACCCTCCGCCAGGCCGTGATGAACGGCCCGCCGGCCCGCTGGTACAAAAAGATCGACTCGGCGCTCCGGGGCCATCCCGGCATCGAGCTGGCCATGACAATGGACGTCCGGCAGTTCGAAAGGGCTATCGTCGCTCCGGCGTTGCCATCAGAGAGCCGCACCACCGTCGACGGTCATGCCCTGGTCGATGGAGTCCCCCTGCATCGAACCAGCCTCGGTACGGGAATGTCGACGTCGAGTATTCAGCAGCGACTGCGAACAAAAACTTCGCTGACATTCGAAGAAATCCCGCTCGGAGTCGTCCGTGCTGGACCAGCTGCGGTTTCGTTGAGAGTCGGAGCTGCAACCAGCCAATGTTTGATTGTCGATGCCGAGACTGACGAAGACCTGTTGACAATTGCCAAGGCAGTCAGCGCTGATGAGCACTTGCTCCTGGTGGGATCAGCCGGATTCGCAGCAGCCCTGATGAAGACCCTTCCCTTGGTCTCCAGCGTTCCCGCATCGCCGCCACCGTTGCTCAGCTCGAAGCCAATTCTCACAGTTGCGGGAACGCGCCACGAAGCAACCGCAACCCAGATCGAGGCCGCGAAATCGAGTGGCCCCGCAGTCATTCGCCCTGAGGACGTAGACAAACGCTGGACACCGCTCCAGCTGCATGAGCTCAGCGACCGGGTTGCCAGCAGCCTCCGCCAGGGAACCGATACCATCCTTACGATCACCGGTTGCCCCTGGTCCGCGCTACCCGGTCACCAGCTTGCCGACCAGCTCGCCGCAGTCGCAGTGAGATCAGACATCCTGAATCTTATCGGAGGCATGATCCTGACCGGAGGCGATGTAGCGGCCGCGGTCTGCAGCCGCCTCGATGTCGACTTCCTGTGGCTCAAGGGGGAGGTCATTCCTGCCATCCCCTGGGCCACGCTGGGCAGCGGGCCGCTGTCAAACACGCCAATTGTCACCAAAGCAGGCAGCTTTGGTCCGGACTTAACCTTCGTTCAGGCGTCCCGCTTTCTGCGAAATGACTGTGCTCATTAAAACCGGCATCGACCGCGTTTGATCGTCGATCAAATCACGATCCGGCCATCGATCATCAGCGGTTCTCCGTCGGCCTCGATCCGGCCCCCGTTCCGCAGATCGCAAATCAGATCCCAGTGAATCGCTGACCGATTGGTGCTGCCGGAATCGGGATACCCGGCTCCCAACGCGACATGCGCCGTTCCGCCAATTTTCTCGTCCAGCAGAATCTGACCCGTAAACCGGTTGATGTCGAAATTCGTTCCCACCGCAACCTCACCGAGCCTCCGAGCCCCTTCGTCGGTGTCCAGCGACGCCAGCAGAAATGCCTCATTCTTGGCAGCACTCGCATCGACCACAACTCCCTGCTCGAAGCGCAAGCGTACGTCGGCGATCTCTCGTCCACCAGTCATCACCGGAAAGCTGCATCGCAAGACGCCATTTGCCGAATCCTCGATCGGACCAGTGAAGACCTCTCCCGAAGGGAAGTTCCGCTTGCCATCCGAATTGATCCAGTTTCGGCCACCAATGCCCACCGTCAGATCGGTGCCCGGCCCCACAATCCGCAGCGTTCTCCTCGGCGATAGCCACCCGATCAGCCTGGCTTGCTCCTGATGCAGTACCCGCCACGCTATTACAGGGTCTCGGTCGTTGAGCTTGCAGGCCGCAAAGATAAACTCGGCATACTCCGCTGTCGACATCTCAGCGTCTTGCGCGTACGCATCGGTTGGGAAGATCGTCAGTGTCCACCGCAGGGACCCGCTGGCCGCACGCTCCATATACGCGCGTCGCAGGTCGCCCCGCGCAAGATCGAACTTCGCATTTCGCGACGGATCAACGCTCGATCCGCTCTTGGTGTTCGTCTCTGCATTGATCCGAATCGAGACATCGGCCTCGAGTCGCTCGAACTGCTCGATTGGCGAGATGAACTCGAGTTGGGCATCCGAGCCCGCACCAAGCAGCTCAGCTTGCAGACCACCCAGATTGGGATTCATTGCAGGATAGCCGCCTGCAAGCACCACCTGGCGGAAGACCGCCCGCAACAGCGGTTCGGCAGCAATCCCCCCACTGATCGCCACCCGGTCGCCAGGTTGCACAGAGGTGCAATACCCAACGAGCACCTCGGCCCAGGCCGCTATCCGTTCATCCACCAGTGCACTCACTGACTGACTAGTCCATGCTGAATGGCGGATACCGGTCCGTCAGAAAATAGGCATACGCGGTTATTCGATACCCCCATCGGTACGATCCGGTCACGAAATCGAACAAACCTCTCGGGAATGTCCCAGTAATCAGAATCGCAAAGAACGCGATGATCACGCAGATGCCAGCTGCAAATGAAACAAACGCGAAAATGAACAAACTGGGAATGATCAACAGCCACTTCAGGAAGATCTTCCAGCGAGAGAGGTGCGTTGGATACTCCAGATGCAGATGGGCCGGATACGCCGCGTCGCCAAAGGGCGGATATTCATCGCGCTGCAAGAGCACATAGGCGTTCACGTTCGCCGTCCATCGCATGAAGAGCAGCACAAAGTCCCACAAGCCTCGCGGATACCGGCCAGTGATCAGAATCGCAAAAAACGCGATGAACCAGACTGCCGCTACCGCAATTCCCAGGAGATACAGAATCACGTAATGTGGAATCGCCAGGAGCCACTTCACAAAGATCAACAATCGCGAGAGCCGCTCCGGGTACTCGACCTCGAACGAGAGGAGAGGGTCGCTTCCTTCGTACTCGGCAACAGCGGGCGCCCCGCTGCTCCAGGCCGCTGGGACTGAAGAGGACGCGAATCCTTCTGGCAGCCTGGATCCACAGTTCTCGCAATACTGCGTTCCGGGCTGCGTCAGCGCACCGCAGTTCGGACAGGACTCAGCCCGAGCATTCATATCTATCTCCTACCGCCCATGGGACGACTGCCAATTACCACACAGCATTATAGGTCCAGCGCAGGACCCGCGCTTGAGATAGGGGAGTCTTGACCCTTTCGCAACGTCAGGGTTTAGAGTGAAATCTGTGCCTGCTGAACCAGGCACATGGAAAGGATCATCGATGGACCAGACTCGCATGACGATTGGCCAGCTGGCACGGGCTTCCGGAGTATCAGTCCGAACACTGCGTCACTACGACCAGATCGGTCTGCTCACGCCTCAGGCCAGGACGCTGGCTGGCTACCGGCTGTATTGCCACGACGATATCGAGCGCCTTCAGCATATCAGGCTGCTCAAGGCACTCACCTGGCCGCTTCGCGATATTGCCGACCTCCTCAACCGCCGCCCACCGGTGTTGGCCGCGACACTGAACTGGCAGCTGGAGGCGATCGACAGCCGCGTGGCGCAACTGCAGCAAGTGCGAGCAACGATCCAGACGTTGATCCGGTCCGTCGAAACCGGAGGTCAGGTGTCCACCACGGAATTCCTGACGCAATTGAAGGAGATGACCCAAATGGAGAAGCACTACTCGCCCGAGCAGCTGGAGACATTGGCCTCTCGCCGTGCCGAGCTGGGAGAGGCAGGG
>JBGTJM010000570.1:0-3140 GCA_041745115.1 Thermomicrobiales bacterium | reverse complement strand
CTCGCGGCGCCCGGCGCTTGAGGAGTTGTGTGGAATTCTCCGAGATCTGATCGCCGTACGTGTTCATCGTCACCTCCCGCTGCAGAGTCCGTACGCGGAACGTGACGCCAGCTTCCGGGGCAACAAAAAACCGCTCCCCCGGTTGGGGACGAGCGGCGTCTGGCCCGTGGTACCACCCCATTTCGTGGCGCTTAAGGCAGCCACGCACTTTTCGGACGGCGCTTGTGGTGGAGGCGCGATCCGCTGACTCTGTAACGGGAGTCTGATGGTGCGTTGCACCCCCGTCGCCGCCTACTGAGTGGTCTGATGACCGCAGGTTTGGGGCGAGGCTCAGAGATCTTTTTCACCGGCGGTCCCGATCCCGCTTTACAGCTAACGCGGTTCTCTGTACCGCTCTCGCCGGTTACTCGTCCTCGTCGAAGCCTTTCGACTCTTCGATTGTATTCATACGCTATCAAGCGATCGGCGAAGTGTCAACAGGCGGCAGGTTTTGGGTGAGTATTCTCGATATCGCGAGACAACGGTGCGGTCCGTTTCGCGCAGTGGTCGGGTGATCAGCCGGACGGATCCTTTTTCGGGCGTTTTCGGGGCTTTCTTTTTGGTGTTTGGGGGGATTTGGCTTTTGACCTGCCCGGTTCAGCAGCCATACTTGCGACTGGAACTGCAGGCTTGCTGGTGATCGGGATTGAAGCCGTCTCGCGGACGAAGGGGTCGCCATCCGCCTCATCGACGATCGGGGCGAATCCGAGCGTAAGTGATTGCTCGACGATGTCGCGGCGGATGAGTCGTTCGGCTTCGCGTAGGGAAATGCGAAGGGGATGGTCTGGAAGGACGTCCTCCATCATTTCCCGAACCTGCCGGAGGAGATCGATTGTCTTGTTGAAGGTGAGAACCAGGTCGCCTTCGGAAAGTTCGATGCTTTCGGTGATCTGGACCATCGACTGACCGTTCGACCATGCCCTGGCGGCGCCGTAGAAGGTAGGATTGTGACCTTCCGAAATGTACAGGCCGTGGTCTCGCTCTTCTCCGAGGATTGTGTGCTCGATATCTTCGATGCGCTTGCGCAGGGCAAGCAGGTGATTGGGTAGGGTGAGGCGGTTGCCATAGCGAAAATCTCGGTCAAAGCTGAACCAGGAGAACACCTCGGCGAGATCGGCGGGTGCCAGGTCGTTCAGCAGGCCGCGATCCACAAGCTCGCAGAGGATCAGCCCGTCGTTGTCGAAAACACTGGCCAGCATGTCCGCTTTTGAAGTTGGATAGCCGCGATGCATATAGCCGAAGCGGTCCAGTACCTCCCGAATGCCTCGAATCACTCCACGAATACGGGCATCCTCGGCGTCCTGCTCACGTTCGAGGATGCTCTCCAGAAGGGCTCGTTCCTGCTCAAGTCGGTCGATGCGATGCAGATGGTTGCGATGCTCTTTGCGCACCGGACATCGATGGCAGGGGTGCTGGTCGCGAGTGGCAATTAACGCCTGGCGCTGATCGCGGGCTTCTTCCAGGACGTTCGCGCTCAGGGCGATTTCGGCTGCTATTCGCTCCGATTCACGCTGACGGTGTTCTTCCCGCATCGCCTCGAGTTCCGGCAGGTCGAACGATTTGATCTGCCTGGCGAACTCTCTGGCGTCCTTGATCGTGATCTTTTCGGGCATCGTTCCCGAGGCGAGCTGGTCGCGTATTTTTTCGGGCAGCTCGACGTGTTTTCCGTCTGACACATAGTCGATCTGCCGATACTCGGGAACTACAGTGACAGCCCGATCGAATGCGAACGTGCCGATGCCTGATTCAGCTTTGCCAAGGTAGATTCCCCAACCGTGTATCCGGTCGTGAAGGACGAAACCGGGACTGGCCGACCTCAGAACCTTTCGCAACGCCTGACGTCCCGGCTCAGGCCAGGGCGACTCCTCCAGAGCGCCCAGTGTGCGAGTCTGTTCTTCTTCGATGCGCCGGAGCTTTTGCTCGTTTGTCTTGAGGGTGCCGACAAGCAAGCGGTAGTCTTCGAGGAGTTCATCGCCACCGTCGAGACCGATCAGGCAACCCTTTGGAATGCCGACGATGTCTCCGCCAATCTCGATGATATCGTCTTCGAGGTGCCGGATGCGTTGATTCATCTGAAACTGGGAGAGGCTGCGCTCGAGCATCTGCCGCACCCGGTCGCCTTCAGGTGGATCCCAGAGGTTGAGGACCGTGTTGTACCGAACGGCGAAGGCTGATCGAACCGGCTCGAGCGGTCCGGTTGCCACGTCGAGCATTTCCCGGAACGGGAGCCAGGGAGAGTAGGGCACAACCACGTGTCCGAAGGCATCCATCCCGCGGCGACCGGCGCGGCCGGCCATCTGTTGGAACTCATTCGGGATCAGCACGCGTCGTCGCCGTCCGTCCCATTTGCTCATCCGGCCAATCACGACTGTGCGGGCCGGCATGTTCACTCCGAGGGCCAGGGTATCAGTGGCAAAGACGACCTCCATCAGTCCTCGGGAGAAGAGCACTTCCACGAGTTGCTTGAGGACTGGGAGCAGGCCCGCATGATGGAACCCGATTCCCTTTTGCGCGAGTGCGACGATGAGTTTCACCTGGTCGAGTTCTCTGTCCTCGGGCCTAAGTGAGTCGAGATAGACCGCGAGGGTAGCGTCGATAGCTCGCTTCTGGAGCGGAGTGACGAGATCTGGCCGCATCATGGCGAGGCGCTCTGCGAAGACCTGGCAGTCGTTGCGGCTAAAGAGAAAGTAGATTGCTGGCAACATGTCCCCGGCAACAAGCGCGTCGATGATTTCGTGTGGCAGCGGTTCATCCATCCCCGGAGTGTCCTGCTCGTCTTTGCGCCTGCGAGCGGTGCCTCGGCCAACCTGCCGCCGCGCTTCGCCGCCCGTCCTGGGGAAGTCACGAATCTGGTCGCCGTGGTGGTCCACGACCATCTGGAGTGTTGCATTTACGTAGTAGTAGAGGGCCAAGGGCACGGCTCGCTCGAGATGAGTAATCAGTTGAATCTGCTGGTGTGTGCGGCTTATCCAGGCGGCGATCTCAGCGGCATTTGATACGGTTGCCGAAAGGCAGATGAGCTGTACGTGCTCGGGACAGAGGATGATTGCCTCCTCCCATGTGGTGCCGCGTTCTGGATCAGCCAGAAAATGAATTTCATC
>JBGTJM010000569.1:0-17307 GCA_041745115.1 Thermomicrobiales bacterium | reverse complement strand
CCACCGCGACCGAACGCTCGCCGTGTCCACCAGGTTTCTCGCCGGTCATCATGATCTGCCAGAGCTTGTGCGGGTCGAGGTTCGATTGATCGTCGTTCAGGATTGAGTCCGTCGGCGCATCCATGATTCGCGGGATGAATCGGTCTTCAAGCAATCCCATTGGTGCATAACGACCATTGGAATTAAAGCCGTACCCGATTACCGGCTTGCCATCTCGTTCCACATCGGTAATCACAGCGACCACTGCGGCCGTCATCTTGCTGAAGTCGATGTAGGCATTTCGAATGTTCGAACGGATTGGTTCGGCTGCATGACGAATTTCAACGATGCGCACGGTTGGAGTCTCCATTCCTGCTCCCCGGTCACTGGCCTCCTGTTGCATTCTCCCAGCGCAGCGCACACATGGCAAGATTGCGGACTGTGTTGCACTCCGCAAGCACGATTCCGCCAGATTTAGGCAGTTCGACCAAAAACCACCACTGACTCCTTTCACACTGCACGATGACGCACAACGCAAATCACCGTACCGTTCATGGTTGTGATATCGATTCGTGCGATGGTCACAATTCCCAGTAGTGATCGAAGCGGGTTTACCGCATGAAGAGGGGTGAGGGTGAATGGCGAATACGCCGGCTGAAGTGATGACAATGGCAAAAGAAGCGGGAGTCAAGATTTTCGACTTCCGGTTCGTGGACCTGCTTGGCACCTGGCAGCACACGTCCAAGAGTCATCTCGATGTAGACGAGGACATTTTCGAGGAAGGCGTCGGTTTTGATGGCTCCTCGATCCGGGGATTCCAGGCGATCAACGAGTCGGACATGCTGATGATGCCTGATCCGTCAACTGCCAGGCTCGACCCGTATACCGAAGTGCCGACCATGTTCATTCTCTGCGACATCTACGACCCGGTTACCAGGGAGCGGTACTCTCGCGACCCACGTGGCGTTGCGCAACGCGCCGAGACCTATCTGAACGATTCTGGTCTTGGTGACACCGCCTACTTTGGACCCGAGCCGGAGTTTTTCGTATTCGACAATGTCCAGTATCACCACAGCAACGAGGCGTCATACCACTCGGTCGACTCTGTTGAGGGATTCTGGAACACTGGTGCTGACGAGCATCCAAACCTGGGGTACAAGATTCGCCCCAAATCGGGCTACTATCCGGTGCCACCGCACGATACGCTGATGGATCTCCGTTCCGAAATGGTTCTCACCATGGGCGATCTTGGCATCCCGGTCGAGATTCATCACCACGAAGTCGGCACAGCCGGCCAGTGCGAGATCGATATGCGGTTCGACACGCTGACCACCATGGGCGACAAGACCATGACGTACAAGTACGTTGTTCGCAACACCGCGCGAAAGGCTGGCAAGGTTGCCACCTTCATGCCGAAACCGATCTTCGCGGACAACGGCTCCGGTATGCACGTCCATCAGTCCATCTGGAAGGATGGCAAGAACCAGATGTTCGATGCCGATGGGTATGCCGGACTCAGCGAGTTTGCCCGGTACTATGTCGGTGGCTTGCTGAAGCATGGCGCCGCCCTGCTAGCGTTTGCCGCGCCGACCGTCAACTCCTACCGACGGCTGGTGCCCGGTTTCGAGGCTCCAGTCAATCTCGTCTACTCGCAGCGCAATCGTTCAGCGGCCATTCGCATTCCAACCTACTCGACCTCTGAAAAGAGCAAGCGGGTTGAGTTCCGCTGCCCGGACACGGCTGCAAACCCGTATCTGACATTTGCGGCGCTGATGATGGCAGGTCTCGATGGCGTCAAGAACAAGATCGATCCGGGCCCACCGTCGGATTTCGATCTCTATGATGCGAGTCCCGCCCAGTTGCGACGGATCAAGAGCACGCCCGGCTCACTGCCGGAAGCGCTGTCTGCCTTGGAGAAGGATCACGCGTTCCTGCTCGAAGGTGATGTGTTCAGCCCGACGCTGATCGAATCCTGGATCGCATACAAGCAAGCGAATGAGATCGATCCGGTGGCGTTGCGGCCGACGCCCTATGAGTTCTATCTCTACTTCGACGTTTAGAACGTCGGGTTTCAGCTTGCCATGCTTGTGACGCGCGGAGCGATCTGCGCGTCACGCCACGTTTCAAGACCAGTACCAAATTGCGTCGGCGGGAGTCTCGTCGCAACGAATCAAACATCTGGAGGATCTGCATGAGTAGTTCGGTGAGTCGCGAGGCCATATTGGGACCGAGTCCCTCGAAAGAGGAGATTCTGGCCAAAGTCGAAGCAGCTGGGATTCAGTTCATCAATCTGCAGTTTTCTGATGTCATGGGCATGGTCAAGAGCGTCACGATCCCAGCTTCTATCTTCGAGCACGTTATCGAAGGCGGCCAGTGGATCGATGGTTCCTCCATTGCCGGATACACCCGAATCGCGGAATCGGACATGTTTCTGATTCCCGACCTGTCGACCTATGTGGAAATTCCCTGGGACCGAGACACATTCCCGACAGCGAGAGTCATCTGCTGGGTCTTCAACCCGAACGGTGAGTCGTTCCCGGGCGATCCCCGGGCGGTGCTCTACCGGCAGCTTGAGCGGCTGGCGGGCCACGGGTTCCTGTTCAAAACGGGGCCGGAGCTCGAGTTTTTCCTTTTCGAGCGAAATGGCGACGAAATCGATCCCCTTCCGCACGACAGGGGCAGCTACTTCGATTTCTCGACGGACCCGGCATCCACGATTCGCAAGGAAATGGTCCTGGCGCTGGAGGACATGGGCATCGAGGTCGAAGCCAGCCATCATGAAGTGGCCATCGGCCAGCACGAGATCGACTTCGAGTACGGTGATGCACTGGCGACGGCTGACCGAGCGGTGACCTTCAAATACGTGCTCAAGGCCATTGCGCAGAAGCATGGACTACATGCCACATTCATGCCCAAGCCGATGGAAGGCATCAACGGCTCAGGCATGCACGTGCATCAGTCGTTCACCAGTATCGATGGTGGTGAAAACGCCTTCGTCGATACAACTGATCCATATGGGCTTTCCTCGCTTGCAAAGCAGTTCATCGCGGGCCAGCTGCACCATGCTCGCGGCATGACGGCCGTCATCGCACCATTGGTGAACTCCTACCGGCGACTCGTGCCCGGCTACGAGGCTCCAGTGTATGTCTCCTGGGCTCGTACGAACCGATCGGCTTTGTTGCGGGTTCCGGCGATTCGCGGTGGTCACACTGCAGCAACCCGACTTGAGCTTCGCTGCCCCGATCCGTCCTGCAATCCCTATCTCGCATTTGCCGCGATGCTAGCCTGCGGTCTTGACGGCATCGAGAACGACTTGCCGCTGCCAGAACCGGTGGAGGAGAATCTCTACCACTTCACCGACGACGATCTGAAGCGCCGCAACATTCCGACACTGCCAGCCACACTTGGTGAAGCGGTTGACGAAATGGAGCGAGACGACGTTGTTCGAGAAGCACTCGGCGACCATGTGTTCGAGCGCCTGATCGAAGCACAGCGGCTTGAATGGGGTGAGTTCCGCCGACATGTCTCAGCCTGGGAGCGCGACCGCTACCTCGAGGCGTACTAATCCTTAGGCCTGTTCAGTAACGCAGTCCGGCGGGGTGTCTCGAGACCTTGCAATCCGCCGGACTCCTGCATTCGTCGAACTTAGGTTAGATCCCCCAACACTGCTTCTGCTCGACAATATCTTTGGCACCGGAACGGATCCTATCGGACTGCAATCGACTCAACCGAAAGACCTCCGCGTATCCGGGAGTCCGATGGGGCAACAAGCCGCGCCCTTCGATCTCACCCAGAGCGAAATCGAATACCTCCGACTTGTTGTCGATGGGCACGCTGACAACCAGATCGCGAACCAGCTATTCATCAGCCGACGGACGGTGTCGACGCACACATCCCACATTTTCGCGAAGCTGTCAGTTTCCGGGCGGACTGAGGCGGCAGCGGTAGCAATCCGCAACGACCTCGTGTAATCGTGAGCGCGACGTCAGTCCAGAGCCTGGGTTTCCTCAGAAGCCAAATTACGTATCGATCTACGTAACCTCTACGATGGTCAGGTCTTGTCAGGATGCAGATGATACCTAAAGCCCTTAAACGCCTGGACGCAGCGCGACGCGAGTGTCCAAAGGGCGAAGGAGATCATCTTGCACAGATCGATAGCCCTCCCAATCGTCACTATTCTTTTCGTCTCGACTGCACTCGTTATGGCTCAGTTGGCCCACCTGAGCGTTCGGCCTTCGTTCGCAAAATCGTCACCTACGGCAATTTCAACGGCTCGCTCGTACTACATGGCGGTCAGCACGTTCCTCGCCTCAGGAGACTTTGAACCGGTGGAGTCGCTGATTCAGTACGCGCCTGGCGAAACCGCTGATTCAAGTCGTTTCGCCGTAGATCTGGCCTTCTCCTTGACAGCGTTGCGAGAGACCTATCCACTTCTCACCTTCACATTTACCAATATCACGGCTGTGGACTCATCGGTAACCACATACGTTGAGTACATCACCGGACCACGAGAGAATCAGGGAATCGTCCAATCAGATGGAGACCTCCGACGCTGGCTGGTCGCAGAGAGACTCGAGGTTTCAGGCGATCGAATTGTCAGTCTTCAGACGTTCGGACCTTCATTGGGTCTGTTTGCATCGACCGTTGAATCGAACCACCTCTATTTCTCACAACCGATGCGCATGACCTCCGTTCGATTGACGTTCAACGCTGAGCCTGTATCTCATCTGTCGATTTCTGCGCCGGCGATTGTTGTAGTAGTCCAGGGTGCGGTGGTTGTGCGGGGAAATGGAGTCGCCCGAATCGAAAGCATGCGAACCGGCTCGACTGGCGTTGCCAGTCCTGGTGTCGAGTATCTCGCGACACCAGGAGACACCATATTTGTTGGCTCATCTCGGGTTGTGCTTGGAAATCTTTACAAGAACCCCGCGTCGCTTCTGGCCACCATGCTCCTGCCTGTTGACGTTAACATTCAGGGTCGTGAGGTCCATACCACGTTCGATCCCCTGCCTGCCTCAATTGAAGGAATTAGCGGTGGTCAGGTCGGAGAAGGGATCTCGGTCGAACCGCTCGAAGGCACGGGTCAGTTCATAGAATCCGGCCACCGGTCGCTCACAGCGGGATGGGCGGTACTCTCGTGTGGTGGCGAGCTTGTTATCCCGGATGGCTTCATGCCGACGATCGTTCTGCCAGTGAGGAGCAGGCTCGTGGTCGAGCACGAGCCAGCTGGCTCTATTGTGATTCGCAATCATGAATCGGTTCAGGGAATTGCATTGATCGTTGCGATTCGGGAGCATAACCCCGGCATCTCGTACAATCAATAGACGAAACATTGACTACCTTATTCAAACAGGGCTCTATGACCGAACAGTTCACTGATCAGTACCTGCGCATCGCCTTTCACATCGACCGCCATTTCCCTGGTTTCATTTATGCCTATTTTGGAGACCCATCCACGAAGGACCGTGCGGTCGCTGAACCGCACATGGAACCGGCCGAGCTCGTCGCGGAATGTGCGGGTCTGCTGGATTCTCTCGGTCTGCTGGGTTTACCAGAATCTCGTAAAAACTATCTCCAGAAACAGATCGTGGCGATGCACACCATCGCTCGCAAGCTTGGCGGTGAGGACATCCGTTATGAAGAGGAAGTTGCGCTCTGTTTCGACATCGTGCCGGAGCGCTCGCCCGAGTCGAGGTTCGACTCTGCGATCGCTGAACTCGACGCCCTTCTGCCGGGTTCCAGGAGCGTGCAGGAGCGGATGGCGGCCTATCGCGCGAACTATGTCATCGACCGGGACCAGGCTCGAAAAGCGATCGACCTGATCCTGCAGGAGTGCCGAAAGCGCACGCTGGGGTTCGTCGACCTCCCTGCGGAGGAGTCCGTCGAGATCGGCTTTGTCCAGAATCAGCCCTGGAGCGGCTACAACTGGTTTCTGGGCAACGGTCGATCTCGGGTCGACATCAACACCGATCTGCCCATCCAGGCAAATGATCTGCTGAATCTGGTCGCGCACGAGGCCTACCCCGGTCATCACACTGAACATTGCATTAAGGGTGAGCGACTATACCGAGATCGCGGGTTTCGAGAAATGTCGATTCAGCTGATCAATACACCGGAGTGTGTCATTCACGAAGGCATCGCGACGCTGGCTGAATCGATGATCTTTCCTGATGGTGAGGCAGCGGAGTGGAAGCAGACGATCCTCTACCCCGCGATCGGCATCAGCGGCGACGCAGCCACCGACATCGCCATTCAGCAACTGACCACCTCCCTGCGGGCGGTTGCGGGAAACGCGGCCTTGCGGCGCCACGCTGATGGCGAATCTGCCGAAACGGTCGTCGACTACCTCGCGACGTACACACTGCGGAGCACCGAGGAAGCACGGCACCGCTTTTCGTTCATCGACGACCCACTTTGGCGACCGTACGTGTTTACCTACCATGTGGGCCGAGAGCTGATTGGCCAATGGCTCGATTCAGGCACCAAAGCCGAGCGAGAGTCCCGCTTTGCATGGCTGCTTTCAGAACAGGTAACACCTTCGTGCATTCGAGGCGACCTGTCCACCTGAGGCAGGCTGAACGAGGCAAATCTCTGTCTGGTAAAGTTCGGTGTTGCGGTGAACGTATTTCGTCGCCCCAGGTATCAGCAATGAATCGCGAAAAAGCTGGAGTTGAGTGATGGTCCGACGTGGACGATCGGCAAATTTGATTGTGCTGGTGGTCGTGTCGGCGCTAATGGCTACGTTCATGTCGCCGCTGGTGCAGGCGCAGTCCGAGGATGAAGGATGGCCTCCGTTCTTCGGCATGCGAGAGATCGATTTCTCAGCTTATGAGATCGCTTTTTCGTCGCTCACAGAGGATGACGTCGTTCGGATGGAAGGGCTGGTGCTCGAGAAGTCGATTTCCGAGCTGGGCGCTGCGATGCACGAAGGTACGCTGACCTCCTATGAGCTGACCCTCTTTTTCCTGCACCGCATTCAGCTGTACGACATCGACCAGATCAACTCCATTGTCGACCTCAATCCGGGGGCGCTCGACATTGCCCGGTCGCTCGACGAGGAGCGAGCCGAAGGAACCGTGCGTGGACCATTGCACGGTATCCCAGTGGTTCTCAAGGACAATATTTCTACTTCGAGCTATCTGTACACCTCTGCCGGTGCGGCTGCTCTCGCGTATGCACTTGCCGATCGGGATGCCTTTCTTGTCGAGCAGTTGCGAAACGCGGGAGCGATCATTCTGGCCAAAACAAACATGACCGAGTGGGCCAACTGGATGCACTACACCCCTGCCAATGGATTCAGCGCGGTGGGCGGCCAGACAATCAGCCCATATGCCGATTGGCTCGATCCCAGCGGTTCGAGCACCGGCGCCGTGGTTGCGGTGACTGACAACTTCGCGGCTCTGGCAATCGGGACCGAAACGATCGGTTCGATCATCTCCCCGGCGTCACGGGCGTCCGTTGTTGGATTCAAACCGAGCCTCGGTCTCATCAGCCGCGACATGGTCATTCCGATTACCGACGAATTCGATACGCCTGGGCCGATCGGAAAATCGGTCGAGGATGTCGCCATCGCGATGACGGTACTGGCGTCAAGCCTGGATGCAACCGATGTGCTTTCGGCCGCAGCATCGTCGCTGACGACGCTGGATTTCTCCGAGTTTCTTTCTCCGGAAAGTCTGCAAGGGAAGCGAATCGGACTCGTTGCGACAGACCCACTTCAGACTGACGAGTACCAGATCGACATGTATGCCCTCTGGCAGGATGTGGCCCTATTCGAGTCGCTGGGCGCGGAAGTTGTGATCATTCGGCCACCGGAATTTCCAGAGTATGATTGGGGAATCCTTTTTTCCTGCGATTTGCGGGAAGAAGTCGACAAGTATCTAAGGAAAACACGCTCAGATTTTTCGTCGCTGGCTGAGATTACCCAGTTCAATGAGGAAAATCCGGGGTATATCCCCTATGGCCAGGAGCGCTTCTATGAAGCCGCCGCCTGTCCACTCTCGAGCGAGGAAATTACCATTCTTGGCCAGCAACAACGGGCCGCAGCAGCAGAGTACATGGCTGCTGTTTTTGCTGACAATGCCGTCGATTTGCTCCTGACAATCGACGACATGTTCGCCTTGCAGTATGCCCTTGGAGGCAATCCCGCGATTTCAGTGCCGCGAGGTCTTTCCGACTCCGGTGTTCCCATGGGGATCACCCTCGTCGCTCCCTACCTGATGGATCGCGAGCTGCTTGGATATGCTTTCGCCTTCGAACAGGAGTTGCCTCAGCGAGTGCCTCCGGCGCTTGTCCTGCAATCGATCGGCACTGACTCGCTGGATCCTGAGTAACAGGATCCCACTATGTTGGAGAAGAGCTATGGCGGAACTTGAGATTTTCACGCCGGAAGAATTGAAGCAGCTTCAGCAGGCTCCTATGTACGTGATCGCCGGTGCGGTTGCCAGCGAAACCGACGGCATCCTGGGGTCGATGCGGGAAACCGTCGATGGTGTGAAAAGCTTTGCCCGCGCGCTGGCAGAAGCGCAGGATTCGCTGCTTTCGGCCATCTTTGCGTCCATCGATGCCGATGATCCGGTCGACTTCGACATCGAAAACGTCAGCCAGGCGGATACCGCTGATGCCGCAATGAGCGAAGGAATCGATGCTGCTGTCACTGCGATCCGGATTCTTGAGGCCAAGGCCCAGATGGGAGACGCGGATACCTATGCGGCGGCTCTGCTGAATGCCGCGACTGCCGCAGTCACTGCGGCCAGAACCGGAGGCTTTCTCGGGATTGGCGCAGAGACCATCTCGAAGAACGAGGCGGCCTACATCGAACGGTTGTCTGAATCCATGGGTTATCAGCAAGAACCGTAACGATTGGTATGGGCGGCTGAGCCGGAGGCAGCGGAATCACACGTCGTTCAATTTGACCGTGGCTTTTTCGAGGCTTGCCTTGACCGCAGCGATAAAGGCATCGGACCGAACGGTCTCTGCAGGATCGAGCAATACAATATCGAAGTCGATGGTGTCCTTGTCAGCTCCGATAATCCTGATCGAAGGTTTCAACACCTCACTGGTTTGCAGACTCATCGCGGCGCTGGATATCGCATCGTACGATTCGTGAACCGGATACGGCGAAGTGACCAGATAGCGATGCGATTCCACGTCGGTACGCTTGCGCACCACTTCCGAGAACACCTTGAAATTGGGAACATACACCTCTTCCTGACGATCGTTTCTGATCACTGTGGTCCGAATATCAACGCGCTCAACCTCGCCGCGCTGATCGGCCACCCGAATGGTGTCTCCCAACACGAACGGTTTTTCGATCAAGAGATAGATTCCGGAAACGAAATTGCGAAGGACATCCTGAAGCGAGAGCGAAACTGCCGCAGTAACGAGGCCAATGGCGGTCACGGTGGAACTCGTGTCCCCGGTAACGGCTCCGAGCAGGAGGAGTCCCAACACCAGATAGATGGCGACCCGCACAAGATTGTCGATCAGGATCGCACCGTTTGGGTCCACGCCGCGGCTGTCGATCACCTTGCGCAACTTATGCCGCGCACGTCCGGTGATCCAGAGTGACGCAGCGCCAATGAACAGTATCCAGCCAATCTTGGCGAAGAAGGCCACAACGTCAGCGAGAATCTGACTTATTTCTTCGGGCATGCAGACGTCCAGTGTTCTCAGGGAACAACCAATACTGATATCGTTCAAGACTAGCAGGTTGGACGGTGTTCATTGCTATCCAGGTTGATCCGCGTGTGGGCCACCCTGGGCACTACGGGATGAGCCTTGAACCTGTACTATTCGGCAGATCGTCGGTTTTCGGAACGCAAGCATAGGAGCAAGACAATGTCTGGGGCCAAATTCGTGCTCGTCTGGATCGCCTGCGTGGTTGTTGGAGCTGTAATTGGCTTCGGCATCGGCTGGGCGCTCTGGAAACTCGGTTTTGAGCTGATTGGCAGTGCCGTTGCGCTGGTTGGAGCCGGTATCGGTGGGTTCGTTGTGCTCTTCGCGTTTATGCGCTGGGCAGATGATCGAGGCTACAATCGGTAGTTGGTCGCTCTGTAGTTGAGTTTGTGTTAAGGCGAATGGTTGTTCTGCCATTTCGCCGTCGGAGCATGCAATGATCTCGAATGTCAGGAGCTCGGTGGTCCGGGCAGCCGCAGCGTTGCTTTTTTGCGGACTGCTGGCCGGTTTGGGTGGAGCAGCCCCTCATTCCGTCGAAGCGCAGCTGTCGCCTGAACAGGAGCTCGCCGAAAAGTACGCACCAGTTCTGATGCTTCGGGAGCAAGCGGCTGACTGTGACCATAGCGGAGAAGGATATTACCCGACCGTCGTCGACTACCTGTTCGACAATCCGGATATCCGGCTCATGGCAAACAGCGGTGGGAACAAAGCTGACGACCTTGTCCTGAAGGTTGGCCCGTCGGTCCAGGATCTTGTCACTGCGGGACCGGACACCTATCTCGATTATCCTGGGAATCCGCGAGATCCCCGTTGCCAATACGAGACCTACTTCAAGCAGAAGGCGGCAGAGCTGGGTCTCGAGCCGACAACGTATGCTCGAATCATTGTCGATCCTGTCGCTCGAAAGACCCATCTTCAATACTGGTTTTTCTACTACTTCAACCATTGGAACAACACCCACGAAGCTGACTGGGAGATGATGCAGTTGGTGTTCGACGGCGTGCTGTCCGTCGAACAGGCACTTGAAGTCGGGCCAACATCGGTGGCATATGCGCAGCATGGCGGAGGCGAGCTCGGCAGGTGGAACGATGAAAAACTGGAGAAGGACGGTGATCGACCGATCGGATACCCATCGGCAGGCTCACATGGGACGTATTTCAGCCAAAGCACCTTCATTGGCTGGGGCGAAAATGGCTCCGCCTTTGGCTGCGACAATACGACACCGCCGTCGATCGAAACACCATTGCAGGTCGTTCTCGTGCCGACCGTTATCGACCCAGAGAGTGACCTCGCCTTCTTTCTCTACCAGGGCAATTGGGGTGAACGTGATTTCGCGATGTTTGCCGGACCGAAAGGGCCAAACATGGGCGGCAAGTGGAGCGACCCCACTGATACAATCGAAGATTGGCGGACCACCACCCTCAAAGTTCCCGGGGCATCCACCGGCAGCGTAAACACCACCGATGCCTTCTGCACGCTCTCCGGGTATGGGTCGAAGGTCGTGATCTATTTCGGCTCAAATCCGATCGCAACAATTGTCGTCATGCTCGGCTTGCTCGGATTGATCACCTATCTGGTGGCCAGGGTCTGGGGCTACTTCTTGGAGGCGCTGGATATCTATGGCAACGAGCTGACGACCTTTCTGGGGATTGGACTGCTGGTGATCCCAATCGGCCTGATCAGCGGACTTGCGGTCGAGTACCTGATTGTCTACCCGCCCCTCGAATGGTTTAGCGGCATTCTCAATGGAGCGAGGCCCGGAGGTCTCGCGGTCAGTCTTGTCGTGGGCGGCTTTCAGCAGCTCACGATGCTTTTGGTGATCTTGCCGGCTGTTGTTTATGCGATGAGCGACATTCGGCGTGGCGTGAAGCCGGGGGTACTGAGGTCGTTCAAGGGCGCCATTCGTGCGCTACCAGTCACCGCTCCTGCCGCGATCGCATTTGGGCTGGCAGTTGGGCTCCCACTCCTGTTTCTGGTGCTCTTGCCACTTGCAGTTGTTCTGGCGGTGCGGCTGCAGTTCTTCAATCAGGCAGCGATCCTCGGCGAGAAGAAGCCGTTTCTTGGTGCGCTTTGGCATAGCTGGAACGTTACTCGCGGCAACTTCGTCAAGGCGCTCTTCGGCTCGATCGGATTTCAGTTAATGGCACTTGTTCCGGGCCCGCTCATGGGCGTGCTGGTGCTCATCGTAGGTGGCAGCAAGGTGTCATTTGCGAATTTCCTGAGCTCGTTTATCTATGCGCTGACGATTCCGATTGCCACCATCGCCGTTACGATGCTGTATCACCGGCTCGCTGGCCACGAGATCGTCGAACCGACCATGATGACGACAAAGGCTCGCGTTGCTCCTGCGACAGATACGATCCCATCAACCGCGCCGGGAGACTGAAGCGACTGAGCTGGATCTTTCGAATGAACGAGTGGGACCGACCGGCGAGCAACGGTTCGATGGCGATCACCCGCTCAGTGATCAGATGTCGGCACTTGTTGTGATCTTCACGTTGGCGTCCGGCCTGTCGCGAAGACCGGGCAGCAGCTCGGTACCGAGCCCCGGCTTGCCGGGCAGGTCGAGATAGCCGTTGGAGATCGAGGGCAGGTCGGTGACCAGCTCCGTGTACCAGCCGGTGTAGAACGCCCGCACCGATTCCTGAACCAGCGTGTTTACCGCATTCAGCGACAGATGCATCGAGGCCATGTACACCACCGGACCGGTGCAATCATGCGGCGCCACCGGTAGCTGATGACTCTCCGCCATGCTGGCAATCTTCTTGGCCTCGGAGATGCCACCGCACCAGGAAAGATCGAGCATGACAATTCCGGCTGCCCCCGCTTCCATCACTTCCCGGAAGGACCAGCGGGTCGCCAGCGTTTCACTGATTGTGGTCGGCACATACGTCGAAGCAGCGTAGTCGGCTAGCGCGTTCATGTTGTCGGCTTTGATCGGATCCTCGTACCAGAAGGGCTCGAACTCCTCGAGAGCCCGGGCAATCCGTTTTGCGGCGGTCAGATTCCACATCGAGTGGAACTCCACCATGATGTCCATATCGTTGCCCACAGCCGATCGGATCTTTCGGAATGGTTCCATCGCGGTGTCGAGGTCCTGATTGGAGATATACAATCCCATGCTGGCCTCGGCAGCCGGATCGAAGGGCCAGATCTTCATCCCGGTGATCCCCTGCTCCATCAGACTCAGGGCAAGCTCGTCGGCCCGATTCAGAAAGGCATCCAGGTCCTCATAGGGACCATCGTTGTTGCCCAGCCCCCAGTACTTCACCGCCTGGGTCGGACGGCTCCGCACATAACGGTATCCAGCGCAGGTGTTGTAGGTGCGGATCGACTCGCGTGACTTTCCTCCCAGTAGCTGATAGATCGGCTGCCCGCTGGCCTTGCCCAGCAGGTCCCACAGCGCGATGTCCAGCGCCGAATTGCCCCGCATTTCCACCCCGGAGGAGCGGTATCCGACATAGCCATACAGCGATTTTGCATGAAGATCGATCTGCAGCGGATCCTTGCCAATCAGGTAGGGCGCGACGCTTTCATGAATGTATGCCTCGACCGCCTTGCTGCCAAAAAAGGTCTCTCCAAGTCCAACAAGCCCCTCGTCGGTGTGCACCTGAATCCAGATCACATTGGGAAACTCGTCCAGCCAAATCGTCTCGACCTTTGTGACCTTCACGATGCGCTCCTTCTCCAACTGGTATTTCGGCTTTCGTTGAACATGAGAGATTGAGAGATTCTCACGTTCTCGGCAGATTATGTGGCCAATCGGCGAACATCGCATTTCGCTCGGCAGCTACATGAATATTGCCTGGCCGAAGATCAGCGCCTAATCGGTCTCCAACGCCGGGGTGAAGATGCTGTGCTGTTCCATAGACCATGACCGCTTGAAATACATGGGCGTTCTCCTGAGCCTAAAACCTGCACGGATACTGAGCGTTTCGAACTTGGCTCGTTCTAGAGTCACTGTATCCAGCGCTCATCTCTTCAATTTTAAAGGAGTGAGACGTGGAAAAATTCGTAGAACTCTATATCTTGTACCACGAATCGACAGGGAGATCGCCTAGAACGATTGCCTGGCACAGAAGTGCACTGACAGTCTTCTCGAACTGGCTGACCAGCGAGCAGAAACCCATCGATCCTGCTGCGTGGGATTCCAAACTGCTAAGAGAATACTTTGTCTACCTGCAGTCGCAAGGATGGACTGGGTGGACTGTCCGAAACCGCGCCTCGTCAGTGCGAGCCTTTTGTCGATGGCTCTTCGAAGAGCAACTATTGAAAACAAATATCGTGGAGCGAGCAAAGCTACCAAAGCGCCCCCTCTTGCTCAAGAAGCCATTCACAGACGAGGAGGTGCTTAAGCTGCTCAAAGCCGCAAAAGAGTACAAGCGCACTGGAATACGTGATTATGCGATCTTGCTTTTGCTGCTGGACACAGGAGTGCGCATAGCAGAACTTACAAGTCTTCAAGACTCTTGCATCTTTTTCCAGGAACGCACTGCAATGGTACTTGGAAAGGGCAATAAAGAGCGCATGGTGTTCTTCAGCCAACTTACCGCACATGCGTTGCTCAAGTATGACGCCGCAAAACGCCACAGCGGTTGTGCCACTTTCTTTCAAACAGAAGACGGAACATCGCTCTCCGCACAGGGCGTTAGGATGATGCTCATGCGTTTGAAGAGGGTGACGGGCCTACCAGAAGTCCATCCCCACAAATTCAGGCACACGTTTGCGACGAGCTATCTGCGTAATGGCGGTGACGCTTTAATGCTCCAGAGGAGCCTGGGTCATACCACACTGACAATGACGAACCACTACGTGAGCCTAGTGACTGATGATCTTCGCAGATCACACGAGCAAGTCTCACCAGTCGATCGACTGCTTGGGCCTCAAGACCGTGCCACGAGAAGGCAGTGGTAGTTGAACTAATCACCCAACGGGAGTTCTCGGCAAAATTGCAGACGTCGACTGCGGTCAATTACTGTCGTAGCACTTTGTGGAACTGAAGAACGGCGCAGGCAGAATCGTTGTTCCCTTTAGTGGTCCTGGCAAGCTCCTCAAGCACTCAAGGGGGATTTTACCGTTAGCCTTTTCGACGGCAGTCTCAGCACCCTGCAGATTTGTGGTCATGGGCCAGTTAACGTGGTTCAAGACCCGACTAGAATCCGTGAAGAAATTAGGAGTCAATACGATGCAAACGATGGGCAGTCTCACACCTCAGTCAGTGACCGAGTGGAATGAGCAAGACCTTCTAGACCTCGTAGACGCTGGTACCAAGGAGTCGACTCACCTTGAATTCAAGGAGTCAGGTGCCCTTGCACGAAGTGACAGGAGCAAAGCTGAGATTGCTAAGGACGTATCTGCGTTTGCAAATGCTGATGGTGGTGTGCTGATCTATGGAATAAGAGAAAACGGCCACGTACCGATAGGCTTAGACGATGGCGTAGACCCTTCCCTCATTAGTAAGGAGTGGGTGGAGAATGTGATCATTTCCAACATAAAGCCGCAGATAAGGAATCTTCGCATCATTCAAATTGACCTTCACCAGTCTGCGCCTGGAAAAGTAGCTTATGTCATTGACATTCCAAAAACTCTGAGCGGTGGACCTCATCAAGTCACCCTTGAAAGTGAACGAAGGTATTACCGACGTCTCGACTTCAGGCTTGTACGAATGGAGGACTACGAGATTCGCGACTCGATGCGTCGAATGGCGGGACCCGCCTTGTTCTGTGATGTGAACTTACTTAAACGTCAAGACCCTCGTGATGTAGCTGCGACCCTCGGCGTTGGAAATCATGCCTCAGAGCTCGCCATGTATGCGCAATTTGATCTGTACATCGATTGGGATCTACAGACCAGTGACAGTAGAGAGTTCGGCACGACAGATGAAAGCTACGAAATCGCGACCATCGCTGTGCCGAACGGAAGATTCCGAACCAGGTATCTAAGAAGATCATGGGTAACTCCACACAACGCCCCGATTTGGGCAGGCCTCGTTCACGACCTGACAAGCGGCCCAATGCAGTTCGATCGAGCACAACCGATGACTCGTTCGTCTTACTACCTTGCTATTCTGGTGCGAGCGCCTCAAATGGATAGCAGGTACGAACTTTGGGAACTAAAGCCCAATGAGTATGAAGGTTTTCCCAGACAGGTTATGCTGAGCGACGAACCGTTTGAGCTAAGGTCCCTCTGAGTAACTCCGATTAACTGGTATCGGACATCTGCATCAGAGCTCGTCGTGCGTCTGTATTGTGTTTGTCCCAGGAAAGTCAGTCTATCGACTTATATGCCGCGTCACAATTCTGCTTGGAGCGGACAAGGCAACATTTACGGGTGCGTCCTTGCCGCAAGTACAAAGTAATTAATGGTTAGAGAACACGAACATCAGGTGGCTAGCTTCCCTGTCGCGACTGAGCACGACGACTTGGTCGACTCGCTGGTTTTTGCCCTAACTGAACTCTACCCCTCAACGAACAACCTTAAAGAGTTCTACTCGTTCTTATTCTGAATAATGGGTTCGAAATCGAAGCACGTGCTCTGGACAGAGAACATGAGAATTCTGAACGAGGCCACAATACTAACGCCGTCGACGTCGAGCGCGTCATACTCGTCTTGAGTCAAGGGCAATCCCAACACATCAGCCAAGCGTTGAAGTGAGGCGAAATCATCGACGCAACTGCGAAGCGGGATGCTGAACGGTGGCTTATATCCAAAGCAGCTGTCGTAAATTGACTTGCGATATTCGATGAAAGCCTCGTAGAAGGCTCGCTCATCAGGAGCTAAGGCCCCGACTTCCTCAGGCGGCAGCGATGAAAATGCGGTTCCCAGCCCAAGCTGTTCTGCCATGCTACCAACCATCCCGTAGTTTGCTTCACATCGAAAATATAAAGCTTCGCTCTCACTGCTGTGTTCGCTGAAGTTATCGAGTCCACTCTCGCAAGCGATCCCGTCGTCATCTGGATCGAGCCCATGGAAGTCGTCTTCGACTGAGCTGAAATCGTCGAAGAAGGCCTGAGCTTCAGCCTGGGTCGCGAAGTCGTCACATGAAACCTCGCCTGACTGGTGGCGCGAGGCGATCACATCCTGGGCCACCACACCCACCACTGCTGTCAGCACAATGAGAATACTGATTGAGATGCGCAACATTCTCGATCCCCTTATGGCACAGCGATCAGCCACGAAACGACCAGGCGCATTCAGCGATTTCCTTACTCTCCGAGCATCATAACGAGTTCTGCCTTCCCTAGCAAATAGTCGAGCGCTGCCTCGGCAGCATGGGTCGGTCGCTCCAGAAAGGACGACCTATCTATGACAGATCTGATCAACATCGATGAATAAATCAATGAACGTAGGTACCATGTCGAGACCTTTAGATCGTACTTCCTTGGCGACCATAAGAATGTGTTCATTGGTGACAAGTTCAATTCAGAATTGTCGTGCCACGCAAGCTGCTGACCGATTCCGAGTCCTCGCAATGGTCTCTTGGACCTAATTGACATTTCAAGATAGCGAGCGTAATTCCCACCAGAGTGGCTACATTTGGCCTTGCGCAATGTTTGAAAACGATTGCCAGTGCACTTGACTTCTTCTTTTCGAGCTCCTATTGTGCTGCCTTCAGTTCACCATCAAAGATTCCCTCATCGAGAGACCGCT
>JBGTJM010000568.1:0-8457 GCA_041745115.1 Thermomicrobiales bacterium | reverse complement strand
CCTCTTGCTCCGGAGGCAAGCGCTCTATCCGCTGAGCTACGGGCGCATCTTCTTCATTATAGTGGTGACTCATAGGATGAGCGAGGCCCGTTGCGAACTGACCTCGAACGGTTCAGTACTGCACCGTGACCGGACCATTCTCGGAAACCTGCAGATTCGGTGATGGGCTGCAAGTGGCCGGGACGCAAAGCAGTCTGGTGGTCTGGCTGGAGACCGCGTTGTTTTCAGTGTCCGTGGCGTCGTGGTACGATGCCGAATGTCCGTAATGAACTGCGCGATTGCGACGATCGGCACTGTGCGCAAGGGTTGCAATTGGGCGTATCATTAGCAGAATGCCAACGTATGGGCCGCTTGTGCTGATGTGCGCGCCGCCTTGGATGCAAGTCGAGTGAGGAGCCCCATGTCCCAAGTATCTGACGCTGAAGCCCAACCGAGAGCGCGAAGTTCAGGTAGAAACGGTGTGGCTACAGAGCCGTTGCTCGATGTGCGTGGCCTGAAAACCCAGTTCTTCACTCAGGATGGTGTGGTCCGTGCAGTTGAGGACGTGTCGTTCTATGTAATGCCTGGGGAGACTCTGGGCGTCGTAGGAGAGTCCGGGTGCGGAAAGAGCATTACCGGACTTTCGATTATGCGTCTGATTCCCGATCCTCCCGGCAAGATTGTCGAAGGCGAGATCGTCTTCGAAGGTCAGGACTTACTGAAGCTGAGCGACGATCAGATTCGGCGAATTCGGGGCAATCGCATTGCGATGATCTTTCAGGATCCGATGACATCGCTGAATCCCGTGCTGACCATCAATCGGCAGATCAGCGAAGCCCTGCAGCTTCACATGGGCATGTCGAAAGATCAGGCGAAGACGAGGTCAATTGAGCTTCTGAACATGGTGGGGATTCCCGAAGCGGAAGAACGCATCGACCAGTATCCGCATCAGTTTTCGGGCGGTATGCGTCAAAGAGTGATGATCGCGATGGCACTGTCATGCAATCCTCAATTGATCATCGCAGACGAGCCCACCACCGCGCTCGACGTAACGATCCAAGCGCAGATTCTCGATTTGATGCGGAATCTTCAATCCGAGCGAGACACCGGTGTACTGATGATCACCCACTCGATGGGTGTGGTGGCAGGCATGGCCGACCGGGTACAGGTTATGTACGCGGGCTCCATTGTCGAGACGGCGAGTACTGAAGAAATCTTCGCGAATCCGAGACATCCGTACACTGTTGGGCTGATGAAGTCGATCCCGCGTCTAGATGCGCGCACTAAGTCGAAGCTCGAGCCGATTCGTGGCTTGCCGCCTGACTTGATCGATTTGCCAGATATGTGCCCGTTTGTGCCACGTTGCAATTATGCAAGAGAGAAATGCGAGCAGAAACGACCGCCGCTCTTGGAGGTTTCTCCGGGACACACCACAGCATGCTGGTTCTGGGAAGAGGTTTCGGTCGCGGATGACGTCGTGCGTGAAGAGACCCGTTTGAGAGCAGGTGAATGATGACGGCAACGCAAACTGGCACTTCGACAAGCATGGCAGCATCTAATGGCAACGCGCCGCTGCTGGATGTGCGAAATCTCGTCATGCATTTCCCGCTGACGCAGGGGATCATCTTTCAGAAGAAGGTCGGAGCCGTTCAGGCGGTTGATGGCATTTCGATCCATGTGAATAGTGGCGAAACGCTTGGGTTGGTGGGTGAGTCGGGATGCGGCAAGTCGACGACTGGTCGAGCGATCCTGCAGTTGTACAAGCCGACATCCGGTGAGGTGATCTTCAAAGGGAAGGATCTGACCAAGCTGAATGGTGGCGACATGCGTAAGATGCGCCGTCACCTGCAGATGATTTTCCAGGATCCCTATGCGTCGCTGAATCCGCGAATGACGGTGGGGAGTATTGTTTCGGAGCCGATGCAGATTCACGACCTCGTGCCGAAGAACGAGCGGAATCAGCGGGTACAGGAACTGCTGCAGACCGTTGGCCTGAATCCCTACTTCGCGAATCGGTATCCTCACGAGTTTTCTGGCGGTCAGCGACAACGAATCGGAATTGCTCGCGCTCTGGCAGCGAATCCTGATTTCATTGTTTGCGATGAGCCGGTTTCGGCTCTTGATGTGTCGATTCAGGCCCAAATTGTGAACCTTCTGGAGGAATTGCAAGACCAGCTGGGTCTGACATACCTCTTTATTGCGCATGACCTATCGGTCGTGCGGCACATCTCCGACCGCGTGGCGGTGATGTATCTGGGCAAGATCGTTGAGCTTGCCGACAGGAACAAGCTGTACGACGATCCCCTGCATCCTTATACCAAGGCTCTTCTGTCGGCAGTGCCGATCCCTGATCCGGTCGTCGAGCGGCAACGAGAGCGAATCATCCTCACCGGTGACGTGCCGAGTCCAATCAATCCTCCGTCAGGGTGCCATTTTCATACTCGGTGCTCGTATGTGATGGATGTTTGCAAGCAGATCGATCCGATTCTGGCGGACCAGGGCGATAATCACTTTGTGGCGTGCCACCTGTATGAAGGGTCCGGCAAATAGCGGGTGACCAACCCGTTCAATCAACGATCAGTTGGGTTTGTGAGTCGTGGAGACCCCAATGCGGGTCTCTACCTGATTTTGCTTTTCATACTCGGTAGCCAAATCCTCAGCGGACGCTCATTACCTCCAACAAAGCAGATTGTTACCGTGCTCGGCTGCTTCGTGGTCGCGGTGACGGTGCATGAATTCATGCACGCGTTCGCTGCTCTGAAGCTTGGTGACGACACCTCCACCCGGCTTGGTCGACTCACGTTGAACCCAACCGTTCACTTCGAACCGTTTGGGTTCTTCGGAATGATCATGATCTCGCTTGGGTATAGCTTCATCGGCTGGGGTAAGCCTGTGCCGGTGAACCCATCGAGGCTGCGAGGTTTCGGGGTGTTTGTGCATCGACGCGCTATGGCGCTTGTTGCCCTCGCAGGACCGGTGTCGAATGTGGTGATGGCGGCGCTCGTTGCAATTCCCATTCACCTCATGCATGGGACATCGGCCCAGGCCGGAGATCTCTACTATGTGGCGTGGTGGTTCTTCTGGGTGAATGCACTCCTTGCGTCGTTCAACGCAATTCCGATTCCGCCGCTGGATGGGTACCGGATCCTTGTCGGCATATTGCCCGACTTCTGGACCCGCGTTCTGCAACCTATCGAACGATATGGCTTTCTGATCCTGATCCTGTTGTTCTTCATAGGGGGAAGGTTTGGCTCTTCGATCACAAGCGCGATGATCGACCCGATACGATCCGTGATCATCCGCATGTTGCCTTGACGGCCCCTCGCCTGTTTGCGTCTTCAATTAGCACACGTTTTCGGCAGACCCTGCGGTTCATTCGACCGAGGAGCCCTGGTCCTGGTGCAATCGAATCTGCCCGAAACCTGCTGGACGGCGATCAGTGGAAAGCGCTGATCAGATTGAATCCGTTCGACCAATGGCACTCATTTTGTGTCTACTGCGAGCTCACGTCTGCAGAGGTTGAGCACCGAGATGTGTTGATCGCCGGGCTCCTCCATGACATCGGCAAGTACTCTGAGACGGTTCCCATTCGATTTTGGGATCGTTCGCTCTATGTGCTGGTTTCCTCAATCTCGCCGCGAATCGTACTCTGGATCGCGAATCGGTGGCCGCGTTCAGCTCAGGCCGTATTGGTGGATCATCCGGTGCGGGGCGCGACGCTGGCTCGGCAACTCGGTTGTTCACCCGCTACCACCTGGCTGATCGAGAACCATGCAGACGGGATGGCTGCTGTGACTGGCGAGCTTGCGCTTTTGAGACAGGCAGACCGTGCCTGCTAGGCACACGGGGCGGCGATATTCGGTAGAATTGTCGTGATATGTCTCTGATTGCGTTTGACAGCCACTCGGCGTTTTCGTACCAGTTGCGATTGCCATCATTTGAAGGTCCACTCGATGTGCTTCTGAAGCTCATTGAACGACAGCATCTACCCATCACAGATGTGAGCCTGGTGATGGTGAGCGAGCAGTTTCTGGTGGCTGCTCGAGAGCTCGGAGCGGAAAGGCCAGAGTCGCTGGCCGAGTTTGCTGCCGTGGGTGCTCGTCTGGTTGCCATGAAAGCGCGATCGTTGCTGCCCAAGCCGCAGGATGATCCTGAAGCTGATGAGGCCCCGTCTGATCTGGTTGTGCAACTGATCGAATATCGGGCAATCAAGTCGGCTGCGGTCGAGTTTGCAGCGCTGGATCGAGCGGGGAATGCCGCATTTTCCAAGGGATTGCACGCGATCGAACTGCCGGAGAAGCCACGCGATCTGCCGCTGGCCCGGCACGAGCCGCAGCAGCTCGTGCGCGCTATTGGACGGCGACTGGTGAGCAATCGGTCCATCTCGAGGCTCGTGATCGTCCGACCGATGCTTTCTTTGCGTGTGATGGTCGATCGCCTTATCGACGTGCTGCGAACAGGATCTCAGTCGTTTCACTCGGTAGCCTCTCAGACGTGTTCGAGCTCACATGAGCAACGCACGCTTTTTTTGGCGATGCTCGTTATGGTGCGCAGAAATGTCATTGAGGCACACCAGCAGGAGCCGTTCGGAGAGATCTCGCTTCGCTATCTATCCAATGATCTCGTTTCGATGAGTCAGGAAATCGAGGAGTTTTCCTAGATGAGTGATCATGCAACGCAGTACGTGTCGTTGGAGGCGGGAGTTTCAGGTGAAGCCGAAGTCGTTCCTGGAGAGGACCGACTCGTTTCCCAGACGTTCGGACAAAACTTTGAAGACCAGGATCGTTTTGTTCAGGAGACACTGCCTGCACTGGTAGAGGCTTTGCTGCTGGCAGCTCCTGGACCGGTAACGATTGCAGAAATGTCCGCTGCATCTGAATGCGCAATCCTCGATATCGAACACGCAATAGCTACCCTGGAACGCGAGGGAAAAAGGGGCTGGGTCGTGCAGCGGCACGGAAATCAGCTGCAGCTTGCAACAGACCCCCGATTTGCTGAGCCGATTCGGCGATTGCTCGGCTTCGAGCGAGAGTCGAAGCTCTCGGTGGCCGCGCTCGAAACGCTGGCCATCGTGGCATACGAGCAACCGGTGACACGGTCGTCAATTGAAACTGTGCGTGGCGTCGACTCATCGGCTGTGCTAAACACGTTATTGAACAGGGGTTTGATCGAAGCCGAGCAGCGACTCGACCGACTTGGACAGCCATTCGAGTATCAGACGACTGCCCTGTTTCTCCAGCACTTTGGAATACGTTCACTCTCCGATCTGCCGCCACTTGCGGGCCAGGATGGCGTGAACCTTGTCGAGGTGCTTTCAGAGACAATTGCCGAGTCGGAACGCAGCATGCCTGAACTGGAATTGGTTGGGGTCAGTGTCGGAGGTGCCTCAGGAGGCGAACTGGCGAACGCGTGACACGGTTTCGTCAAGAGCATCCACTGCCTCAGTCAGGTCGCTGAACCTGTTGGTGCGCCCAGTCGAGAAGCGCACGCTCGATCTGGCATCCTCAACTGACAGCCCCATTGCCGTGAGAACGTGGCTCGGCTGAGTGTTTCCAGTCGTACATGCTGATCCTGCCGAGGCGGCAACTCCTAGCATGTCAAGGCCAAGTAGCAACGTTTCACCCTGAACCCCGGCAACCCTGATGTTGAGGTTGTTCGGCAACCGGTTCTGAGATTTGATCGGCGGTCCGTTGAGCGTGACACCGTCGATTCGTTCCTGAATCTGACTCCAAAGCGCAGAAATGAGATCACGGCTCTCGCTGTGACGGACTGCTCTGTCCCGAACCGCGATCTCCAGAGCCAAGCCCATTCCGACGATCGATGGCACGTTTTCAGTACCGCCGCGTCGGCCCCCTTCCTGACCCCCTCCAAGCTGCTGAAACGTGAACGCCGTGCCTTTTCTGAGATAGAGAATGCCAACTCCCTTGGGACCGTAGAACTTGTGTGCACTCAAACTCAGCAAATCGACGCCGAGATCGTCGACGTCCACGGAGAGGTATCCTGCAGCCTGAACGGCGTCTGTGTGCATCAGGATCCCATGTTCTTTTGCGATATCGGCGATCTCTCTTACGGGTTGGATCGTGCCAACTTCATTGTTCGCAACCATGACTGAGATCAAGACGGTCTCTGGACGAATTGCCACTCGAATCGCATCTGGATCGACCTGGCCCAGGCTATCGACTGGGACGATTGAGATGTCAACATCCTGTAGCGCCTCGACTGGGTGCAAGACTGCGTGATGCTCCACGGAGGTCGTGATGATGTGTGTTCGGTTTGCGCTGGGGTACGAGGATCTGGCTGCAACGAGAACTCCGGCGATCGCGAGATTATTGCTCTCGGTGGCTCCACTAGTGAAGAGAACTTCGCCGGGCTGGCTCCCAAGCGCTCGAGCAACCTGCAGCCGGGCAGATTCAATGGCGGCACGGCCATCCTGTCCGATGCGGTAGATGCTCGAAGGATTGCCAAACTTCTCGGTAAAGAAGGGAATCATAGCTTGCAAGACCACGGGGTCTACCGGGGTCGTGGCTGCATGGTCGAGATAGATGTCGTTCAAGGATATTCCAGAGTTCTGAGATGCGGCTTCGGGGATTGCCCCACCAGGATTGAAGATCGCTTGCTTCCCCGCTGCCGCGACTACGGAGCAGTGGGCACGAGCGATTCGGTCGCAACCCGCCGAACAGGAGCATCCCGAATAAGATCGGCCAGCGTCATTGAGTCAAGCGTTTGGGCAATCGAGTCCCGAACGCTCATCCAGACTGGTCGAGTTTCGCAGTTCGGTATGAGCGGACAAGTCTGGACGTCGATATCTTCGGAAACGCAGTCCATGGGCGCGATAGGCCCTTCCATCGCGCGGTAGATTTCGCCAATCCTCATCTCGCCGGGTGGACGGGAGAGCAGATAGCCACCAGCTGCGCCTCGGCGACTCTCCACGAGACCGGCTCGCTTCAACGGGGCGATGAGCTGCTCAAGATATGAGTACGGAATAGCAGACTCTTCGGCGATCGTCGCTATGGAGGCCGGTCCAGTTCCATGTCGCTTGGCGAGCGTAACCATTGCCCTAACGCCGTATTCGCCTCGTGTTGAAACTTTCATTTGGCGTGCCTGATGTCAAGGGCAAGTTAGCGTGCGACTCTTTGGATCATAGCGTATGTGTCAACCAGACTGCCGGTCGAAACCTACTGAGCGTTCGCCAACTAGCGAACGAGAGCCCTCAACGATTGGGATACGGATCCTGTCAGCGAGGCCGCATGGCGATTCTCCGGCGTTCGCGAACGCAGGTACTGGTGGACGTGAGAGAAGCGCTCGGCGCTGAAGATACCCTTATATGTACCATTTTCGATTACGGGCATCGTCCACTGATTCTTCTCGTTCATGAGCAAGTGGACATCAAATATCGAAGCACTGGCCTCGGCTGTAACGACGTTGCGATCCATGATTTCACCGGCTTTTCTGCCCAGCGAGCCGTTTTGCAACGCGGATTGAAGGTCGGACTTCCAAAGCATCCCGAGGACGATGCCGTTCGACGTTATCACGACATCTCGCGCGCCGTCGCGCAGGGCCAGGGCAATTGGATCGGTTGGTGCGAGTCCGCCGTTATCCCAAACCGCGAACTGTCCGACCTGCAAACGTCGGAGCTGTTGTTCCAGGCGAACGGAACGTCCCTCTGCGACTGCGGTCGCAACGAGCAGAACCGAAATAAGCGGAACGATCAGGTCACCATTCAGAAGGGCAATCGAACCGATGATGACTGCGAAGGCGACGCCAGTGATTACAGCAGATTTAGTGGCGCGGTCGCGCCCGACCAGCGTCGAAAGACCGGCCCGCAACAATCGACCACCATCCATGGGAAAAGCGGGTACCAGATTGACGACTGCCAATAGCAGATTCGCCAAGAAAACGTAGAGCAAAAACCCTCCGAAGGACGGATCGTGGAGAGCATAGCGTCCAAGATCGGCTATCGATGACATGCCACTGACCACCATCCAGACAATGAGCAGCGGCAACATCAGGGCCGCGATTGCGGCGTTTGTGAGCGGTCCAGCGATAGCAACCAATGCCTCGATCCGTGGACTCGCGGGCATCTGCTCGATCCGCGCAATGCCACCGAATGGAAGCAGGGTGATGTCCCGAACTTTGAGGCCGAGCTGACGAGCCATTGCGGCGTGTCCAAGCTCATGGGCCAGTACAAGCCCAAAGACGCATGCCACAAACACAACGCCGTAGAGAATGGACGGAAGGCTACCGCCGGCCACATACCCCCATTGGTACGCTGCCCAGAGAATGACCAGCACCATGGACGGGTGCCAGCGAATGTTCACTCCCAGAATGTGGCCAACGGATCTGATCCGCATGTCGATAATGACCTCTTGGCGCTGACGGCGATCCGGCTGACGGACCCGAATGCTCCAGCTTCGCATTCGACAGAGCCGATAGCTACCGGCTTCTGCGCTACCAGGGGTTCAGAACACACACTTCCAA
>JBGTJM010000567.1:0-12019 GCA_041745115.1 Thermomicrobiales bacterium | reverse complement strand
TGACCTGATGTTCATGATCGCGTTCGAGTCCGGCTGACCAAGCTTCGCATAGAGCTCGATTAGCGTCGATTTCGCCGTGGATCGAGCAGGTCTCGCAATCCATCTCCGGCCAGGTTCAGGCCGAGCACGAGCAGGAAAATGGCGAGACCCGGGAAGACCGACAGCCAGATGGCATCTCGCAGATAGCGTCGACCGGCTGCCAGATCGGCACCCCATGAGGGCGTTGGGGGCTGCGCTCCCAATCCAAGAAAGCTCAAAGCTGTTTCGTTCAGAATCGCAAATGCGAACCCGAGTGATACCAGCACCACGATAGGGCCAAGCGTATTGGGCAGAATGTTTCGCACGATAATCCTGGATGTCGATGCGCCAATAGCTCTGGCCGCAGTTACGTATTCATTTTCCTTTTCCGAGATCATCGCAGCCCGGCTGACCCTGGCGAACTCAGGCACGGCAACGAGACCGATCGCGATGATTGCGCCTCGTAAGCCGACCCCGGTGATCGCCAGAATGGCGATTGCCAGCAGGATCACGGGAAACGCAAACATGGCATCCAGACAGCGACTTATCACCGTATCGATCTTGCCGCCGCTGAATCCAGCGAGCAACCCGATTGGCACTCCAAGGAGCGTCGCCAGACCAACCGCAACCAGGGCGATCGTGAAACTGATTCGCGTGCCAAAGACGACTCTGCTGAAAATGTCCCGGCCTTTGTCGTCGGTTCCGAACAGGTGGGCCTTACTGGGCGGTTGCAACAGACTCTGAAAGTCGGGTTTCGCTGGATCGAACGGTGCGACGAAAGGGGCGAAAATCGCCCCGAAGACAAACATGACGATAATCAGCACTCCAACCGTGAACGTTTTCCACTCGAGTGCATTGCGAAGCAGCCTGGCAGGTCTCCACCAGTCCAAAGTGGCAGCATTGATGGATTTATTGACAGGAAGTGAGCCGGTCGGCGAACTCACGAGAGCGCCCCACGTCCTACCCGAATGCGGGGATCAAGGAATGCGTACAGGCTATCGACCAGAATGTTGATCAGCACAAATGCCACAGCAATCACCAGCGTGATGCCCTGAATGAGCGGAAAGTCCCGGTTGCCGATCGCACTCACCGCCAGATCCCCAATTCCTGGGATCGCAAAGACATTTTCGACAACGACTGCTCCTCCGATGAGGTAGCCAAACTGAATGCCGAGGACAGTGACAAATGGGATAAAGGAATTGCGCAGGATGTGCTGAGTGATCACCCGGTGACCGGAAAGTCCCTTCGCACGCGCGACCAGCACGTGCTCCTGTGACATTGTTTGCAGGATGCTGGAACGAAGGTATCGCGTAAGAGGACCTGAGAGAAACACTCCAAGCGTGATCGCTGGCAAGATCATGGTGCGAAGGCTGGCAGCGAAGTCGTCCCGCGGGCTTATGTAGCCTTGCAGCGGAACCCACTGAAGCCGCACTCCGAAAACGTAAACCAGCATCATCGCCAGCCAGAACCCCGGAACGGATACGCCAACGAATGCCCACGTTGTGGCGGCCAGATCGATCCAGGTATTGCGATTGAGGGCGGCAATTGTGCCCAGCGGCACCGAGACGACGATCGCGATCACCATGGAGAGGGTCGCGAGGTACAAGGTAATCGGCAATGCCCGGCCGATCAGGGACGAAACCGCCTGACGGCTGAGAATCGAATTTCCCAGGTCGCCACGAACGACCTCACTCAGCCATGTCACGTACCGGACGGGCAGCGGCTCATCGAGGTTGAGACGCTCTCGCACACCAGCGAGGGCTTCTTCAGACGCCCCCTGGCCAAGCACAACCATCGCCGGGTCGCCGGGGATGAAGTAGGTCACGGTGAACACGACGGCGCTGATCAGGAAAAGAACCGGAATGCCCTGCAAGAGGCGCCGGAATATGTATGCGGCCATAGGCGTTAATGCAACGCTTCAACGCGAAACTCACGTAAACGTGAGTTTCGCATCATTGCAGTCAAGCTGGCGACGTCAACTGATCCTAACGATCGAGCCAAACCGTTCGAAAGTCCTGGAAAAAGAGCGGGTGGGTCGCGAATCCCTGCACGTCGTTGTGAACGGCATGATAAAGAAGGAACTCCCCAACGATGATGCCCGCAGCAATCTCATTCCATCGATCCTGATACTGGTAGTAGATGTCACGACGAGCTTCCTGGTCGAGTTCTTCTCCCCCGGCATTGATCAGGTCTGTCAGCGTCTGGTCCTCAAGTCGCCCGATGTTCTGCGGTCCCGGAGGATAGAAAAACGCCAGCGAAAGCGTCCACGCGGGATCGACCGCACGCTGGAAATGATAGTCCCACGAAAGATCGTATTCGTCGGTGGTGACGATACGTTCGATCCATGTGGCCAGCTCGAGTTCTTCGACCACTACCTCGACGCCAAGCTCAGCCATGGCTGCCTGAAGCATCTCTGAGCCTTGCCGCATCTCCGGATATCCTCTGGGAAAGACGACATTGATGCTGAGCTGCGTGCCGCTTTCATCCACGCCATCGACGTATCCGGCCGCTTCCAGGTACGCCCTCGCTCCGTCGAGATCATATTCGAATGCATCGTCGTTTGCCGGATTGTAGGCCCAGTGAGAGTCAGCCCAGGGACTTGTATTCTTCGCACCCTGACCCGACAGAAAAGCCTCGAAGAACGTGCGGCGGTCGAGCGAATGGGACACGGCAAGGCGAATGTTCTGATCGCTCATTGGGGCACGGTTGTGATTCATGTAAAGGATGTAGCCGGAGTCGTTCAGCAAAGAGGGAACCGATCTCAGGTTCTCGTTGCCATCGATGATCGCCTTGTCCTTCAATTCTGGGGTGAAGAGCACATCAGCATCTCCGGTTTCCATGACCGAAAGACTGGTGGATTTCTCCTTGATGGGCCTGAAGACAATCTCATCGAGGTATGGCTGACCTTCGATCCAGTAATTCGGATTCTTGACTACTGTGATTCGGTCACCGGGCAGCCATTCCTGCCACATGAACGGACCGGTCCCGTTTGGCTTTTCGGCGATCGACTCCGGCGTTGCGGTCTGCGAATAGATCTGGATCGTGGTGAGGTTTTGAGGCAGGGCCGGCCATGGTCGCTTGAGGTTGAAGCGGACGGTCAGCGGATCGACGACCTCCACTGTGTCGATCTGATCCACGATTGATGCATTGGGTGAGCCAGTGTCCGGATTCTTGACGTACTCGATCGTCCACTTCACGTCTTCCGCTGTGAACTCCTGGCCCTCGTGGAAGGTCACACCTTCCTGCAACTGCATTTCCATGACCGTTGGCTCGACGAACTCCCAGGATTTTGCCAGGCGTGGCTTGGTCGCGAAACCAGGGTCGGCAGCATCGAGATAGGTCAGCGTGTCGTACACGCTATCCATGATGTTTCGCACCTGAGCGAGCTGCGTAACGAGAACGTCCAGGAAGTTTGGGTCATCGACAATGATCGCTCTGAGTGATCCGCCCATCTTTGGCTCTGCTGCTGGTGTCGAGTCCTGGGCAAGCGCATTGCCAGGCGCCCGCATGAGAAGCGCACCGGGCACCGCAATACCCATGGCGCCCGCTATCTGGACAAGCTCCCGGCGACTCACACGTCCACTCAGGACTGCGTCGACCAGAAGATCGAGACTCGGTCGTTGATTCATAGTGATCTGCTCCTCCAGCTTCTTTGGCCAGTACTGCCGATACCGGTGCCCATCGCCCAGACATCCATGAATCCGAAGCTCTCCTGTCTCGAAGCCAGGGGAAACCTATGCGATAGCGCCGATACGTGGCATCATACGGAATGAGTGTCAACTCGTCAACTGGTATGACCGATTGTACAACTATTCGGAGCAAGGGCCCCAGAATTGGTGCAGATTGACCAAAGACCTGACCTTTGGAGAGAATATTCTTCATGAACATGGCTTTTGATTCGGTGGCGGCTGAGGCTCTGCGTCCAGTTGAACGTCAGTCACTGGCGAACGCGGTCATGGATCGGATCATTCAGTACGTGCGTGCCAGCCGACTGGGACCAGGCGACCTCTTGCCTTCACAACATGAACTGGCTCGCCAACTTGGCGTCAGCCGCCCCGTTCTGCGCGAAGCCCTCCAGGGCCTGGCGTCCCTGGGAATGGTCGAGATACGTCCGGGGAGCGGTGTCTACGTTCGTGATCCTGATCCAGGGGTCGATTCCAATGGACTCGCAGAGATCGCAACGCACGAATCGGCGCTGGAGGTTCTGGAGGCGCGGATGGTTGTGGAGGTCGAGATGGCTGGACTTGCCGCTGAGCGAGCGGATGACGCCGATTTCGAACGAATGGACCGGGTCCTGGCAAAGCTCAAGCGAGCAACCTCCCGAGGTCAACCTACCGCACAAATAACTTCAGACTTTCATCGAGCGCTGGCAAGGTCGTGTCACAATGCGACGCTGTACCGGCTGGCTCAGTCACTCGCAAAGGCCCGCGTCGCGCAAGGAGCACGAGTTGAGCAGGCCTTGCCTGATATTGCAGCCGGTGAATACGAGAGTCATGTTCGATTGCGTGAGGCAGTGACTTCCGGTGATCCCGCCGTAGCTCGAGATGCCATGCGACAACACCTTGAGATTGCCCATGGTTGGGAGAATCAGATCGCCACGCTGCGAGAATCGATGGGAACAAGCAGCCCGGCCACGAAGGACACAACATGTCACTGAAGGGGAAATCGGCGCTCGTCACTGGCGCTGGAACGGGAATTGGAGCGGCCATCGCTCATCGACTGGCTGAGGATGGCGCAGCTGTCTGGGTCACCGGGCGAAATGACGCAGCGATAGCCTCTGTGGCCAGCGATCTTCGTCGTGATGGCTTTCAGGCTCTGCATCGGCTCCTCGATGTTCGCAGTTCAGCGGATACCGCCCGGGTGATTGCGGAAATCGTCGACGTTCATGGTCGTCTGGACATCGTTATTGCGAATGCAGCTCGTGCCGGCCTGAATGCCTACATTGGGCCGCTGCTCGAGGTTACAGACGACGAATGGGAAGACATCATCGCCACCAACCTGACGGGAGTCTTCTATAGCGCGCGGGAGGCCGCGCGGGTCATGATTCCGCAAAAGAGCGGCTGCATCATCACGATCGGCTCCGTCAACAGCTTCGTGCCGGAAGCTGATGTCACAGCATACGCCTCATCCAAAGGGGGACTGGTTCTTCTCACCAGAAGTCTTGCCCGCGACCTGGGTAAGCATGGTATCCGGGTCAATGGCATCGCGCCTGGCAGCACCGGAACCGAGAATATCCTTGCGGCAATCGACAAATTTGGTGTCTCGCCTGAAGAGATCGTGTCGCGCATACCGCTGGGGCGTCAGGCCGCACCTGCCGAAATCGCCAGCGTTGCATCGTTCCTGGCATCGGATGATGCTTCATATGTTACTGGCCAGATGATCGTCGTCGATGGAGGAATGCTGTGCACCTAGAACCGACGCTTGATTCGACGCAACGCCAGGGCGACTCCATCTACGCCAGGATGGGCGTCCGGACGGTGATCAACGCGCGAGGCGCCACGACAGCAGTCGGGGGGACTTTGATCGATCCCCGTGTGATCGAATCGATGGGCGAAGCATCACGGCATTTTGTCGATCTGGAAGAACTGAACGCCAGGGTTGGCGAGAGAATCGCAGAAATTACTGGGGCAGAGACGGGCTATGTAACGTGTGGCTCATGTGCAGCGATGGTGATTGCGGCCGCCGCCTGTATCGCCGGGGCGGATCCGTCCCGCATTCGGCGACTTCCGGATAGCTCAGGAATGCCCAACGAAATCATTATTCATCGAAGTCATCGCATCGACTACGACCAGATGTATGCGGTGGGCGGCGGCCAAATGGTCGAGATTGGAAACGCCCTGCGCACCAACGAGTGGGAACTCGAGAGCGCCATCAACCCGATGACAGCCGCGGTGGTCTATCACGATTCACCAAATGTTGGCCCAGGAGCTCTTGCATTCGATGCGGTTGTGAGAATCGCGCACGCTCACGATGTCCCAGTCATCGTGGATGCTGCGTCAACGCTGCCACCTCTCGACCACCTGCGGCGCTGGATTCGCTGGGGTGCAGACCTGGTGGTTTATTCGGGCGGAAAAGGCATCCGCGGTCCACAGGATTCCGGCATGCTCGCCGGTCGCACTGATCTGATAGCGGCAGCCAGGGCGAATGGGAACCCTCACGCTTCGGTTGGGCGCGGCATGAAGGTCAGCAAGGAAGCCATGGCTGGACTCTGGACAGCGATCGATCTGTTCATGCATGCCGATCACGAAGCCGAGTTTCGCGAACATCAGGCTCAGGCACACCAGTTGTTCGATGCGCTCTCAAACCGGGCCGATATGCGATGCACGATCAACGAGAACTGGGACGAATGGCCCGCGCCTATCGTCACTGCCCATCCCGTTGGTCAAACCTGGATCTCAGGAGAAATCGCTGCCAGGCTCATGACGGGGGATCCGCCGATCCACTGCAACGACGAGCATGGTGGCCTGATGTTCAACACCCACTGCCTGCAGGATGGCGACGTCGATCAGATCCTGAACCGGTTGACTTCGCTTCTCCCGCCCACCTGAACCGGGCCACAAATGAAGGCGGGCGGGTGAACAGCTACTACCGCATTTGCGTCCTGGTCAACTCATTCTTTCGGGCAACTGAAAGCGGCTCAGCCTTTCGACTGAGCCGGGAACTTTTCTGTTTGTTCCGTTTCGTCGGATGGCGCGAATGTCGTCCGGGGTCTACTCGTCGACCTGCGGGCCGAGATAGCGACCAGCCACGAACCCATTTTCGTCACCTGCCGTGACTTCGAACCAGTACACGCCTCCGCCAGTCGAGGGACCAGCAACAACGTTCACGATGTCTCCAGCTTCGAGCTGAGTGATCGCCTCCGCGTCCGCAGATGCTGATTCGCGAAGATTGAGCGGCCCTTCGACCACTACTGCATCGATGCCGAGCACGATCCCCCCAGAGAGAAGCTCTCCGGCGAACCAACCCTCGACCGCGGTTTCGCCCGATCCAATCGAAACCTGGAACCAGGTAAATCCGTCTGCCGCGACCGGTCCATCGAGAACGCTGGCAACTTCGCCATCGTTCGCGGTCTGGACGATCTCGGATTCGGTCGACGCATCAGCCCGAAGGTTCAGCTGCTCTGCATTGACGAACACAAACGATCCGATCGAGAAGTTGACATTACTCGAAACCTGCTCTTCCGATGCGGTATCGGCCAGTGCCAGAAACGATCCGGCCACCCAACCGTTTGTTCCATCGGCAAGCTCGATCTGGTACCAATCGAGTTCATCAGCGATAGACGGGCCCGCCACCACGGTGGCGCTGGTGCCTTCTACCAGGGTCTCGAGAACCGTACCGTTGACACTGGCACCGCCCCTGAGGTTTAGCGGACCATCGGCGACCACTACTGAATCACCTGATGCGAAGGTGTCTGCAGACGTCGCTGCGAGCGTGAGGAAGTCCGCGGCGACCCAGCCAGATTCTCCGCCGGCAAGCTCGATCTCGTACCACACGAGATCGTTGGCAGCGGTTGGTCCACCGGCAATGACTGCAGTCGTACCATCATCGAGCGTGTCCAGAATCGCCGCATCTGTGCCGGCACTTTCCCGCATGTTCAGCGGGCCGTTCGTCACGACTACGGAATCTTCCAGTGCGAAATCACCTTCTACTGGTGCAGCCGTGATGAACTCACCAGTTACCCATCCTTCAACGGCCGCCGCTGTCGACACGGGATACCAGACGAGGCCGTCAGCTGACTGCGATGCTCCAGTTACGGTGAGTGCGGTCGCGTCGTCCAGAACCTCTACGACCGCCGCGTCGAGACCGGGTGACTCTCGCAAGTTCAGTGCTCCATCGAAGACCACAACTTCTGCACCGGCGGAAAATCCTGCATCCTGAGCCGCAGCTCGAGGCGCCTGGTGCATTCCAAATATTGCAATCATCAAGGCCACCGCGATGGCCAGCATGCTGCTGCGTTTCAGTAAAGACGACATCTCATTTCCCCCCTTTTCGAATCGATGAATGTCCACCATCCGCTGGAACGCTCATCGTCCGTCGGTGCAATGCACCTTTGCTCACTAATACGCGCGTAGCCAATCCAGGGTTTCGGCACCGTGCGAGCCGCATACGAACCTCGACCGGGCGAACCCATTGAGGAACGACATCACATTTGATAACGGGAAGCGGGAATAGCGATAGTCTATCACTAATGTCCGGACAGAGTGCACGTTTACCCTGATGGCTGGGTCGATCGGCTACCAGTCTCCTTAGGCATTGGGATCCGAACAGAAAAATGACGGGCCTTTCGGCCCGCCATTTTTCAGCCAGATTGCCAGTACAGATCTAGGTTGTTGGACCCAGAAACTGGCCAGCCACGAAGCCTGCCTGTCCATTGGCAGTTACGCCAAACCACATGTAGTCCCCGCCCGCCACGGGACCAGACGTCACTGCAACAAGGTCACCGGTCTGCAGTGCGCCCAGCGACGCGGAGCTCGTCGTTGCCTGAATTCGCAGGTTCACGGGACCATCGGTCACCATGGCCTGGGCTCCGACCGTGACCCCACCGACCAGAAACTCGCCAGCCACGTATCCGATGGTTCCGCCCGCAGAAACCTGATACCAGGTGTAGCCGTTCGCGGAGACTGGCGCACTCAAGATCTGGGCCACGGATCCTTCGCTAAGAGTCTGCAGAACTGCTCCATCGGTGCTGGCGATCGACCGTTGATTGAGTGACGGAACGTTCACGAAGACGTAGGAGCTGATCGGGAACTGGCCCGGCGCAATCACCGGTCCGTTGTCATCCAGCGCGATGAATGCATCCGCCACCCATCCTGCCTGCCCGCCGGTCACCTGGATCTGGTACCAGTCGTAGCCATTGGCGCTAGTGGGTCCAGCGAGGACCGAACCGGTCGTACCGGTAGGCAAGACTGCCAGCACAGTTGCACCTGTACCTGCGGCGTTTCGGAGGTTCACTGGTCCGTCAGACACGTAAATGTCGTCGCCAGCGGAGAAATCTCCGCCAATCGGTACAACATCTGCGATCTCCAGGAAACTTCCGGCAGCCCAGCCGGTCGTTCCACCGGTAAGCTGCAGTTGGTACCAATCGTAGCCATTCGCGGCAGTCGGCCCGGCCAGCACTGTTGCGGTCGTTCCGGTTGCGAGTGTTTGCAAAATGGCAGCGTGCGTTCCGGCTGCGCTTCGAAGGTTGAGTGGTCCACTGACGACTTCGACAACGTCGCCAGCGACAAACCCTCCGGCCACCGGGGCGGCCATGATGAACTGCCCAGCCACCCAGCCAGCCGTGAGCGCCTCCGTCGTTACGGGCACCCATGTGATGGCGTCAACCAACTGCGATGGACCCGTGACGGTCAGTGGCGTGCCATTGGGAAGAACCTGCAGGATCAATCCTCCCATTCCCGGGTTCTGGCGCAGGTTGAGTGCGCCATCGACCACAATGACGCTGTCACCGTCGTCAAAGGCCGCCACTGACTGCCAGGCAAAGGCGGCAGCTCCCAAACACAGGGTGGCGATCATCACTCCGGCAAGTAAGCGATGGACGATGCGGTTCATGGAGTCTCTCCTTGTGGTGTCATCCAAACCCGTACCTGGCACGAACAAGAATTGCCGCAGGCACCAAACTGCAGTGACTTCCGCCCCTCATCCGCCAGCTCCCCGACGGGAAGCGAAGTTCGTGCCGGTTCCCTCAAACCCCATGTCCCACTGGCCACCGTTTCCGCCAGCGCGGGCATATACTTGCGGGGGTTTCCTGTATCTTATCATATAGTACGTACGCATTGATAGTGCCGGATGCGAATTGTGACCTCATTCGAGAGCGGGTATCAGCGAGCGCATGTCCGAGAGCATCTTCTCGTCGGTCTGCTCGGGCTCGCTTCATTCACCTACGTTCTCGGAGTGATGCAGTTCAGCCCCTTGCTGACTTCCATCTCTGCCGAATTCTCGGTCTCCGAGAGCACCGTCGGGCAACTCACCGCCATCGGGGGAATCGTCGGTACGGTCACAGCTTTGGTTGCTGCGCCTCTGATGCAGCGACATTCACGCCGACGCTGGCTGACCGCTCAGTTTGGACTGCTTGTCATTGCCATGCTCGTAATGGCGACTGCGCCGACGTTCGTGATTCTCGTTACCGGCCGGGTCCTCGCCGGCGTTGCCGGAGGAGCAATTATGGCAAATTGCTTCACTGCAGCCGGCGAATTCATCCTCGATCATTCTCGACGCAATCGGGCAATTGCCGTGGTGGCCTCTGGAGCGACGGTTGCCGTTCTTGCTGGCTTGCCTGCCCTCACATTGATCAACGACCGGCTCGATTGGCGCTGGGCCTCTGTCAGCATTGCTCTACCGGCGGTTATGGTGATCGCGGGGGTGCAGTGGTTGCCGGATCGCCGTCCGGTGCACATCTCTGATTCAGGGCGGCTTTCGGGCATTCGTTCCGTGCTCGGTCGATCAAGAGCTCGGTGGCTGCTGATCGTAAACGGACTGATGTTTCTGGCCTACATCGGCTGGATCACGTACTTCGGAGCGTATATCGAGAATGACTTTGCCAGCGGAGCTCGCCAGCTGGGATTGCTGTTCCTCGTTGGCGGGATCTGCGAACTCGTCGCCAACGTCGTGGCGCCGGCCCTTTTTCGCCGCTTCTCGGTGTTTACGCTTTCTCTGGTCGGTGCCGTTGGGATGGCCATTGCCCTGCTTGGCAGCGGCGTCATCTTCTCATCGATTACCGCACTGTTTGTCGCGATCAGCCTTCTGCACGTGTCTACCTCCTTCCTGTATATCGGCAGCCAGACGTTGCTCATCGACGTCGATCAAGAGCAACGAGGCACGGTGATGGCACTTGCATCGGCAGCCACCGGTTTTGGCGGCGCGTCAGGAGCGTTCGTAGCCGGCCTTGCGTTGGCGAGCCTTGGCAGCTACGAAAGAACCTACCAGCTGCTCGGGGGATTCATGGTCCTGTGCGTGATCGGCCTCATCATCAGTCAGCGGGGCGACGCGCTCCGAATCAACTCGGCATGAGGTTCTAGCCACCTGCTCGGCACCCATTCGTACCTATTGCTATACATGAGGCTCAGTTCCAGAGCTGGAAATCTGCACACTTCTGAGGACGCCGGACGGGTACGTGGGCCGTTAGAGTCGTGACGCTGGCTGCGCAGCCGCACGTCCAGGGGTCCATAGGAAGGAGCAGAAATGACTACCTTGTAACCTCGCTGTAAGGATTGTTTCGGAAAGTAGTGAAATGAACCATAGAGGAGCATACATATCGTGAAGAACGAACAACGATGGAACCGTCGTCGATTTTTGTCAGTTTCGTGCATTGCAATTGCGGGTTTGATAGCTTCGGCCTCAGCCGAATCTGGTTTGACTCAACAACTTGTTGACTCTCAGCATCAATCGCCAGCGAGCGGTCATATGCAGGTCATTGCGCAACAGGTTGTCCATCTTGGTGAAGGCCCATATTCGTGGACTGCAGTCGAGCAAGAACCAGGCAGCGGTGTTGGCAGTCATCACGTTTCCGGGCATGCGTTCCTGGTGGCAAGTCAAGGTGAAACACTGGTTACCAACAACTCAGGCGCCACCGAGAATTTGCTTGCCGCGGGTGAGGCAATAGCAGTCCGGAACGGTCAATCCTATGAACTCCAGGATTTCACGAACGACATTTCCAGGGTCATGGAAATCCGACTGGGCTCGCTGGCGACTGACACTTCCAACACTGTGTTTGCAGGGTCTGCGTTCGAAGGCGCAGAAGGCAAGCGGGACCTCAATCTGGTCCGAGACGTCCTCCACCCAGGCGAAACGGCTTCACTGCCCCACATCGTTGGGACCACCCTCGTGGTCACTACGAGCGGGCAGATCGCGATCACCCTCAATGGGGCCGACGAATCGATCGTGGCGCCCGAAGGCTCGTTCGTTGAGATCGACGGGCCGGCAGAGGTGCATGCAAGTGGTTTGTCGCCAGCGACATTTCTTGCCGTCGTTATTGGCGCCGCGATACCAGAGACTTCGAGCGAGC
>JBGTJM010000566.1:0-4381 GCA_041745115.1 Thermomicrobiales bacterium | reverse complement strand
GGCGTGCCGACGAGCGGGGCACCCGGCCGGAAATGTCCATGGGGCAGGGTGCTGAACGGCAGCATGATTGCATTCACCAGCTGACGTGCCATGATCGTGACGGATCCGTCACCGGTGATCAGCTGTTCCCGCTCCAGCCATCCAGAGGCGAACACAGACACTTCATCGGTACGGCTCCAGAACAGGTCAGGGTTGCTCCAGAAATATGCGATCAGTGGGAGGTGTCCGACGATTGCTCCGGAGGTTATCCAGGCGGTGTTCGAAGCGAGCTGGCGAATCTGTGAGTACAGGCTCCCGCTTCCTGGTCTGTCGTTCCACCAGAGAAGCACGGCTGCGTAGGTGACGTATGCGACTGCCATGACCAGAATTAATCGATTGGCAGGGTGGAAGAATTGGGCGAAAGCAATGACGAGTCCTGCCGAGAGTGCGAAGCGGCGATCGCGACCGATCAGGCCCTTATCCAGAAGCAACAGTGCCAGGGGGAAGAAGAACATCGGCGCAGACGCATCCTGCGCGTCCCGGCTCCAGTAGAGGTGGAAGTTGTAGGTGGTGGTCAGCGCGGCTGCGGCAGCTGCAGGCAGAACTCCAAAGTGATATCGGACGAGTGCGTAGGAGGCCACGACAGAGGCCATCCCCAAAGCCGCGCTGAGCATGCGGGCACTGCCGACGGTGTCTCCGAATACGTCGATGAACCAACCCTGGACGATGAATACAAGTGACGGATAGCCCCACGGACCAGACGAGAACGGGTTGGCAAGCTGTCCATCCAGCGTACGCCGGGCAGCGATTGCGAACGTTCCTTCGTCACCGCTCATGCGGCTGGGAAAGCTACTGAGGCGATAGAAGCGCGGAATGAATGCCGCGATCCCCACGATTGCCAGAAGGGTGAGGTCGATGCGATGGGACTGCAACCATGCTAGAGCATTTCGCGGAGTTTGCCTTGACGGCAGTCCGGTCGCGGAGATGATCAGCGCCAGGATGGAAAGCAACCAGACGATGACCAGGTCCGTACTACGATCGTCCGGGTCTCGGTCAGGTGTTGCCTGCCAGAGGAGGACCGTAGAAATCGCGATCAGCCCCCAGAGTCCGTATCTCAGCCGATCAGAAGCTGCCTTCTGAATGAAAGAGATCGAGTATCGAGGCAGAAAGGTCGTAAGGCGGCTTGCTTCCGAGTAGAGGCCGACGATGAGGACCAGACCGACAAGCCAGGCCAGATATGCGCCGCGCTCGACTACACTGCTGGTGAGCCCGAACTGGCCGGCGATCAAAAGGGCGAGGCCCGTGCCGAGAATGATGCCCGGTAGAAGCGGGCGCTCAGTGAGTGAGACCTCGATCGCCTGCAAGCGCCATCTGACAGGCTGATTCGGTGAAGACGAGGGGATGGTGGGAGCAGCAGGCTGGGAGAAAGGGCGGGAGCGCAATGCCAGGCGGTCGAGGACAACCGCAGCTAGCACTAAGATCGTGCCAAGAATAATGATGAGATTCGCCAGTATGCCGAGCAAGAACACGTCTCCGAGGTTTTGAACTCTTTGCCACGGATCGGGATCCAAGAGCTTGTATATTTTCGATGTTCGTCAATCGCTCCTGGATTCTGATTGCTGGTGGCATCCGGCTCCGATGCAAATGGTACGCCCAACCTATCCGTCATGATGCAACTCGAAACCGGTGAGGAACGTCCGCCGACGCTTTCGGTGATCGTGCCTGTCTTCAATGAGGTCGGTACGGTCGGCGAGCTTCTCGACAGAGTGGCGCGCGTTCCGGTGACAAAGCAAATTGTGGTGGTCGACGATGGATCCACGGACGGAAGCCTGGATCTTCTGCGAGATCTCGCTGACGCTGGTGTCGCGGATCTTGTCGTGCATTCAGAGAACCGGGGGAAGGGTGCTGCGATTCGCAGCGGCATAAGGCGTGCACGCGGACGGATTGTGCTTATACAGGATGCAGACCTCGAGTATGACCCGGCGGTTTACCCATCTTTACTTCTCCCGTTCGAACTGGATCCTGAGTGCAAGGCGGTTTTCGGGTCTCGGTTTCGGGGCCGCGCTCAGCAGATGAGCCGATGGCACTGGTTCGGCAATCGATTTGTAACCCGGTTGTTCAACTTACTCTATGGCACGACGTTGACCGACATGGAAACCTGCTACAAGGCCATTGACAGGGCTGTCTTTTCTGAGTTGACGCTTACCTCAGATCGGTGGGGTTTCGATCCGGAGATCACTGCCAAACTGGTGCGCCGTGGCGTAGCGATTGTCGAGGTGCCGGTCGACTATGTTGGCCGGGGACTGACCGATGGCAAGAAACTCCGGTGGAAAGACGGATTCTCCGTGGTGGTGACGATCGTCCGATTCAGGTTTTTCGATTAGCGTCGAACGATGTGCGGCGCTACCTGCGTCGCGAGGAGTCGAATGGTTTCGAGGTCTCCGGCATCAAGGATCTGACAAACGAAGTACTGCATGCCGGCATCGGCCAGCGCCTGGTAGTACGGAATCACCTGCTCCGGGGTACCAATCACGCGGGTACGCTGCTGATCCTCGTTCATTCCATCTGGATAGTAGTGATCTCGTTTGGCGAGGGCTTGTGCCTCTGTCTCGGCTAGCATGATCCAGGACGTGAAATGGGATCGGAGGATGTCATCGTAGTCGCGACCGAGCGCTACGCAATGGTCACGCAGGATTGCGAGCTTTCGAGCGACTTCGGCGTCGTCGCCGGCAGCTCCGGTATTGCGGCCCGGCCCGAAATTGCAGGCGTCGGCGTACTGGGCGACCTGACGCAGCGTTGTGCGTTCGCCGGCACCGGCGATGATCAGAGGCGGGCGTGGGCGCTGGACTGGAGGTGGGAAGACTCTGCCTCCAGTTGTGCGCCAAAAGGCCCCGTGAAACGTAAAAGGCTCGGTTCCCCAGACTCCCATAATGATGTTGACATACTCGTCGAGGCCGGCCTGACGCTCTGGAATCGTGTGCATCTGCAGATCAAGCTGCAGGAACTCTGCTTCGTTCCAGCCGATGCCGAGACCCATGGCGTATCTTCCATTGCTGATGTGGTCGAGCTCAGCCGCGAGCCTGGCGAGCATGACTGGATGGCGATAGCTCGCGCAGTGGACGATCGAGCCCAACTGAACCGAGGAGGTTTGGGTGGCGATGGCCGTGAGATGCAGAAATGGCTCAGTGGCATACCCCGGGTGATCGCCGATGAAGAACCCATCGAGGCCGACCTCTTCGGCGGTCAGGCCGGCGGCGATGACTTTCTGGCCGGGGAGTGGGTCGTCTGGCAACGCGAACGCCTGAACTGCGAACCCAACGCGTTCCTGAAACGAATCGACCCATTGATGTCGCAGAGGAAGCTCCATTTGCTAAATCTCCATCGACCTAGATGCCTTCGCCCTCGCGCTCGTTTGAGCGGGCATCGCGGATAAACTGCCTGAACTCTCCGGGACCGCGCAAATAGGCTGCCTTCAATTGATTCTGGGAGTGATCCTTGTTGAATGCCCAGTCTTTGCCGTCGCGGCCATACATTTCGATCCACCATTCCGCTTCGGCACCATGGGCGACGATCTCTTCTTCGAGGATGACGCCGTTCGGCAGAGTTGTGCAGGCGTCCGCGTAGTAGCAAGCCGTGCGATCGACCGCACGTTCGACGTGCGTCGCCTCGTGCACCAGGATTGCGGCGAGGACATCGGGATAGAGGATCGTGACATATGACTCGTCGATGATCACTCGGCTTTCCGACCAACCTGCCGAGGGTGAATATCGCGACATCGCGTACGCAGAGTTGTACGGCAGGTTGTCGACGCCGATGCAGACGCCTTCTGATTCGAGCAATTCGAATAGATCGCGACCTTTCTCTGTCGCTCTCATCAAGGCAACCGCGGTTTCGAGCGTCCTCACCTGATGGTCCGGCAAGTCGTTGCACAAGTTGAGCGGGCGATCGGCTGGGACTGGTGGCAACGAAGGAGATTCGCCAACTTCCGCTACGGCGACGTCCAGTGCGGCTGCGATCCACGATCGAGAGAGCTGGATTTCTGGTGACCGGAACTCTCCGCGAGGCTGACTTCCGGCCACGGTTCCAGCTGTCGCCGCAGCAAGGACTATCAGGATGAGGACGATGATTTTTCGCATGCGGGTTCCAGGAGGATCGCGGAGATGAGAGAGAGAACGACTGAACAATGGTGTGGTTCAGCAGGAACTGACAGTTCGAACTGCCAAGGGATAATCGTACTTCAATGGATGTGAGGGCCTTGACAGGCGTGGTCGTGTCCGGATAATCAACGTGCTGGATGGTTTGCACATTCGAAAGGGTTCAGGTGACTTCACTGTCACTGACTGGCAGATCGGTCTAAACGGCTGGTGACGTGCTGAGTCCCAACTGAAGCCAGATACGTCTC
>JBGTJM010000565.1:0-3094 GCA_041745115.1 Thermomicrobiales bacterium | reverse complement strand
TTTTGCAGCACCTATCTGGCTCCAGGCGCTATTCGCCGCGCCATCGAAACCGTCGGCGTCCAGCGCGTGCTCTTCGGAAGCGACTTTCCGCTAATCTCGCTCTCCTATATGCGCAATTGCTATCTGGAAGCCGAGCTAAGCGCGCCGGAGGCAGCGAAAATCTATATCGAGAATGCATTGGGCCTGTTTCCGGACCTCGATCCTATCCCTGCCTCCGCAGGTCAGGATTTGCCGATGCACTAAACCCGGCACAAGCTCGAAAGACACCGCAGGCAAACTTGCCTCGGATCCCTGACGACCAATGGTAAAGAGAAGGAATGACCAACATGAAAATTCAGAACACGGCGAAGCAACGAATGGTGAGCGGCGAGGCAGCCTTTGGCTGGGCACTCGGCCTTGGTTCGCCGATCGCCGCAGAACGGCTGGCGGGCACTGGTATCGACTTCGTAATGATCGACGGTCAGCACGGCTCCTTCGGGCCCGACCTCATGCCCCTCACGTTTATGGCCATCACCGCCGGCGGTGCAACTCCCATGGCCCGGGTTTCCAGCAACGACTTCACCAGCATTGGTCGACTTCTCGACGAAGGAGCGCTTGGGATCATCGTCCCGATGGTGCACACCGCCGACGATGCTAAACGAGCCGCAGATGCCTGCCGATATCCTCCAACAGGGACTCGCTCGTGGGGATGGGCCCGTGCCGCTGCCTATGGTGATGACTATCCTCTCGCCGTGAATGACGAAATCTTTCTGGCTGTCCAGATCGAAAGCGCTCAGGCGGTCGGCAATGCCGAAGCAATTCTCGGCACCGAAGGAGTCGACGGAGTCTGGATTGGTCCTGCCGACCTGACCCTTTCACTTGGTCACCGACCTGGTTCAGAGTCGGGTCTCAAAGCACTCGGCGAAGCCGTAAATCAGATCCACGAAGCCTGCAAAGCAACCGGGAAAATCGCCGGTTTCGCCGGCGGCAGCCCTCAGGAAGCCAAAGCACTGGCGGACCGGGGTTTTCGGTTTCTTACAGCCGGCAGCGATGCAGGATTCATGATGGCAGGCGCAAAAGCCGGCATCGAGCTGCTTCGTGGATAGAGCAGAATGCCCCGCCCAGCTAGGGACAAACTCTCACAGCGTTTGAAACATGGTGAACATGCTATTACCATTGCGGTGGCAGTCAGAAGATACGTCGTCGAGCACCTGGTTTTGAGGCCAAGGCCGAATACCAGATCGCCCGTATAGGTGACACAACCGCTTTTCGGCGGAAACGGCTACCGCGAAATCCCGGAAACCGTCGTACAATTGGCTGAAATCAGGAGATACTGTCATCCGAGAAAGGAGGCCCGCAACTCGCAACGTTGCACAACTTGCTGCGTACCCTCGCTCGTCAGGGATGATCGATCGGATGGATCACTAAGGCATCTCGGACAGCGATAAGGACCGCATTCTTCTCCAGGATGTACCAGGAGAACACAAAGGAGCAAAATCAAACGATGAGAAAACGATTAGGTAGACCAGTGATGTTTCTGGGAATGCTGGCGATGGTGGCCATGCTGCTGGCGCCGGCAGCGACAACGACTGCTCGACAGGAAGCCGGCGGCGGCGTCCTCGTGGGTGCATTCGATGTCGGTCCTGGCGGATGCCCGGAGTGTCCGAATCCATTGCAAGCCGGGGCAGGCTTCACCTGGTACGAGATGTACTTCTCGAAACTCATGCTGTACGACGTAGATTTCACCGCCGTTCAGGGCGAACTGGCTGAATCGTGGACAATCAACGAGGACGCCACCGAATACGTCATCACACTGCGCTCCGGAGTCCTCTGGCACGATGGCGAGCCATTCACGTCTGAAGATGTGAAGTTCACCATCGAGTTCGCCGCTGATCCGGAGAGCGCCAGCTACATCGGTGCGAAGTTTGCCGGTGTGACGTCTATCGAGACCCCCGACGATCTGACCGTCGTCATCAGCCTTGAGCAGGGCAACTCGACGCTTCTGGATGCATTCACCTTCCTGGTGATGCTCCCGCAGCACGAGCTCGGCGAAATCGCTCCTGCAGACATGGTCACGTCCAGCTGGTGGCTCGACAACCCCATTGGCACCGGTCCTTTCAAGTGGAAGGCATATGAGGCTGGCCAGTTCATCGAGCTCGAAGCGTTCGAGGACTACTGGAGGGGCCGACCGGCGCTCGACGGCATCATCAATCGCTTCTTCCCTGAGCCAGGCAGTTCGGTCATCGCCCTTCGCGCCGGTGACATTTCTTTCACCTATCTGACCACAGACGAAGCGCTGGACCTCGAAGGCACCGACGGCCTCAACGTTCTATCCGGCCCGTCACAGGTGCTGAACTACTTCGGATTCGACCTGACAGATGAGCGGTTTGCGGACCAGCGCGTGCGGCAGGCGTTCATGTACGCGGTCGATCGCCCGGTCATCGTCGATCAGCTCTTCGCTGGTCAGGCCACCGTGGTTCCTTGCGCCTATGTGCTGCCTCAGTTCTTGCCGGAAGGCACCAATGACTACGCCCAGGACGTGGCAATGGCTCAGCAGCTCCTCGAAGAAGCTGGATTCGACATGGGCACACCGGTCGAAATTCTGACGTACTACGCTGACCAGCTTTCACAGGACGTGCTAGTGACCGTTCAGCAGTTCATGTCCGATGTTGGCGTCACGGTCGAGCTTCGCTCGGTCGACGTTCCCACCTACAACCAGATCTCCCCGGATCCTGAGCAGTGGGATATCACCTACGCAGGCGCCGCGAACGGCCCGGACCCAGATGTGCTCTCGACCCACTTCGAGTCAGTCGAGGCCAATCCGAACGTGCTCAATCGATCCAACATCAAGGATGCTGAGCTCGATGCACTGTTCGCCGAAGGTCGCGCCACGGTCGATCCTGAAGCACGCGCCGCTGTCTACCAGCAGGTTTGCTCGATCATGAACGAACAGGTCTACTGGGCGCCGATGTGGGTCACCACCCGATTCGGCGGTGCCAGCACCTCGATCGAGAACTTCGTCTGGACACCTGCCCCAGGTGGCGGACGGTACTACGACGCTTCCGAGACCTGGAGTCTCGCCAGCTAGATTAATGCTGAATCTCGCTACCCGGAG
>JBGTJM010000564.1:0-6655 GCA_041745115.1 Thermomicrobiales bacterium | reverse complement strand
AGCGGAAAAAGCTGACCGGCGTCAGAGGCAAAGAGGTCACGTCGGGAGAGATCGGTGCGGCGTTCGCTGAGTCCACGCCAGCCATATAGCTCGTAGTAGGTCAGGCCATCGACTCCGGCCTCGGCCAGCCGGCGAATGCTGCCGATGGTCCAGCCGGCTCCAAGCAGTGAGAGCTGTCTTGGGTCGACCGCTGGCGGCAGCGCATCTTCCGGAGTGACCGGTGGTGGTCCGGTGGCGTTCGGGTTGTATGGTGGCTGAATCGTGATCGGGCCGACGAACAGCGGTCGATCGCCGATGATTGCTTTCGCACTTTTCACGGTTTCGGGTTGGGCACTCAATGTTTCGATAAGAGACAGGTTGTCGACTGCGTGCACCGTCGGATTGATCGTGTAGGTGACCGCATCGAGACTATCGACCGGCAGAAACTCCTGGGCTCGGTTGAGCTCTGTGAAATAGGCGCGCGTCCCGCCGCCGATGGTCGCTTCGATGCCGGCATCCTGAAATGCGGACCGCGCCGCGTCGATGGTTTGTTGATGGGTGGCGAGATCGGTGCGGGGGAACGTGACGGGATCCTCTTCTGGCGGGAACACAAACAACCGCGAGAGGGGTACTTCGAGCGAGCCGATGGCGCTGGCGAGATCAGACCATCCAGTTTCACTGGTTCGGCCAATGGCGGAAACGTCAAGCGACGTGACCAGGGCGATCGCGCGGTTGGATGCGTCGCTGAGCTGCGTTTCCCACTCGGGGTCAGCGAGATCGATGCTGACCCAGAGATGAGCCGGTTTCAGAGCCCGAAACCGGCTCATGTCTTCTGGCGAGATCGTCCCCTTGCGGCCAGCACCAAACCCGATCGATGGCAATACCGACTTACGGTCGAAATCGACCGACACCTGTGGTTCGGAGAGCGTTGAGTAGGAGGTGCTGGACGGCGAGCCCTCAATTGCGATCGTAACGGACTGCTGAATTGTGTCGCTTGGGGTGACTTCGACAGGATAGGGGAGCCGAAGTGGTGTGCTGTATGTCTTGAATGACGCATCGGTCCAGTTTCGCTGATCTTCCATTTCGAAGAGATCGCCGGAAAATGTGATTGTGGCCTCGGCTTGTTCTCCAGCCGGATGCGCTATCGAGATCATGTCGAGGAATGGCTGGTGCGGTGCGATTGCAAGCGGAAACGAACCGCTCACCGGACCTTCAGGCGTCACAGTCCGGGCTGGTTGCCCTGCCAGGTCGGACGGATGCAACAGGCAGAAGCCAATGCGATTACGGTAAAACGGTATCCTGGGAGCGCCCTCAAATGCGTAGACGATCGTCCCATCCGGACTGCCTTCGACGAAGCCGCTCCACGCGAAATCAACGTCTCCACTCACGTTTTCGGCGGCCAGGTCGACTCGGAAGTGATCGCCATGGTCGCTGACGTCGTACTGGCTGAACCGGGGCGCGATGGTGCCCCAATTTCGGTCGCGGATTGCGATGTAAAGACGTCGCACAATCTCGACGTCGCCAAACCTCACGTATCGCAGGTCGCCATTTTCCAGCACCGCGGAGACGGGACCGGCGTGGAGCACCTTGCGTTCCGGTAAGTCATCCGGGACTCCGTGCCGGATCACGTTGATCGTTCTCGCTGGGTTTGGGCTGGTCAACGATTGACTCCTTATCCTTCAGTGCTGACAAAAGGGGGTACGACAGCTTCAGCGTTTTGAAGATTCGTTCTCAGTCTGCCGGCAGCGGATTGCATATGGCTGGACATCGCAGATCGCGCGTCATCTGGATTCCCTGCTGCTATCGCCTCATAGATCGGCACATGCTCTTCGTATGAAGGAAGCATTGTGTCGCCGCTGGAAATCACACGCAAAATCCAGGCCCGTAGCAGCGCCTGAATGCTGGAGTGAATATCCCGGAGCGCTGAGTTTCGCGCTGTAGCGGCAACGGCCAGATGAAATGCAACGTCGTTGTCGACGAACGTGGTTGGTGAGGTGGTTGCCTGCATCTTGAGGAGGAGCTCCTCGAGATGCCCTATGTCCTCGGCAGTTCGGCGCTGAGCCGCGAATCCGGCAAGAACGATTTCGATTTCCTGACGGGCTTCGACGAGGTCCATGGTTCGTGGCTCGCCCAGGAGCAATCCCCATTCGATCACCTCTGGGAGAAGTGCTGAGTCGGCTTTGCGCAGGTATGTTCCGTCGCCTTGCCGTACCTCCACGAGCCCAATGAGAGAGAGGGCTTTCAGGGCCTCCCGCATCGCAGACCGGCCTACGCCGAATGCCTCCGCCAGTTGTCGTTCGGAAGGCATCCGGGCTCCCGGTTCGATCTCGCCGGACAGGATGATCTCCACCAGTCGCCTGGCGATCTGGGTGGCAACCGGTTCGCGTTTGATGGGGTCGACATTGGTCAGCGGAGAGCTCATTGAGAGACGTCCCGTTGAGCGGGTTGGCATGGATCTGAGCACGATGCCTGGACGCGGGTATCAGCCATCTTCGAGCCGATCGTGACGAAGCTCCTCGATGAGTCCGCGGTCTCGCTTGTCTTTGATTTTCGCCAGATCGTCCGGGTTGTCGATCAACCATCGAGCGAGGTCGTTGAGCTCTGCGGCATGCGACAGCTCCGGCCACAGATTGTTCGCGACCTTGGTGAAGGTCTGCGGTCCGCCAAGCGCGGCTGTGGCAAACGGACCGGTGTACCGCCACCGTCTGGCCAGCCCGTCGCGCACGATCTCATCGACTACTTCGGGTGAAGCAACGCCATTTTCGACGATCCATACCGCTTCACGAAGGAGCGCGAGCTGCAGCCGATTCCAGACAAACCCGTCTACGTCGCGCTCCACGAGTACAGGGCGTTTATGAAGATGCCGTAAAACATCGATCACGGCATCGATGAGCGATGGATCCGTCTCAGGACCGGCCACAACCTCGACCATTGGCATTAGCAGTGGTGGATTCCAGTAGTGGGTGCCGAGCGTGCGCTTTGGCGCTCCCGCCCAGCCACCAAGGCGACCAATGCTGAGCGATGAGGTGTTCGATGCGAGGATCGCCTCTGGCATGTGAATTGATGCCGCTTTGAGAAGATCGATCTTGATTTGGGGATCCTCGATGATCGACTCCAGAAAAATGTCGGTTTCCGGGTTGAGATCGGTGACAACCGGAACAAAAAACACGCGATCGTGAGCGGCTTCGAGCTCATCGGCTGACCAGAAGCCGAGCGATCGCGCGATATCGAAGGCTGCATTGACGCGATCGACGCCCTGATCGATATGCCTGGCGACAAAGGCAACATGGTGCCCACCCAGCGCGTATTCTGCGCCGATCTGCGATCCCATCAGTCCTGGTCCAGCGATCGCAATGTTCATGGCGGTCTCCACAATGTCCTGGCACGCATGCCAGCGAGTTATCCGCGAACCGCCCCGAGCGTCAGTCCTCGCACAAAGTGCTTCTGGACGAGCAGGCTCAGCACAAATATAGGAGCAGTGGCCATAACTGCGAGTGCCGAGGCCTGGCCCCAGTTCGAACCCTGAGAACCGGAGAATCCCGCAACGGCGACCGGCAGTGTGACGGCGTTCGTTCTGGTCAGAATGACGGCAAAGAGGAACTCCGTCCAGCTGAAAATGAAGGCGAAGGTGCCGGTGGCGATGAGGCCCGGCAGCGAAAGGGGCAGCGCGATCTTGAGGAATACTCCGATCCGGGTGCTGCCGTCGACCATTGCGCTCTCTTCGAGCTCGATCGGAACGCCATCGAAGTAGCTGCGCATCAACCAGATGATAAACGGAAGATTGAAGACGGTATAGATCGCTATGAGTGATCCACGCTGATCGATGCCAAGAAACGAAACGTGCTTACCAACGTCTCGAAGGAGGAGGAAAAAGGGCACAACCAGGATGACCGGCGGCATCATGCGCTGCGACAGAAGCCAGAACGCAAAGTGTTTTCCACCAGTGTTCAGCCGGGCCAGGCTGTAGGCAGCGAGAGTGCCGGCAAGCAGCGAAATTATGGTTGCCGACGACGCGATGACCAGGCTGTTCTCCAGCGCTTGCCATCCACGTGCTTCCATCACAGAGCGGTAGTGGTTGAGCGTCGGGTCGTCCGGTATCCAGACGGGGGGGCGCCGCAGATAGTCGCCGGGCATCTTCACCGACATGACGGCGATCCAGACAATGGGAAAGAGGAAGAAGAGTCCTGCAACAAGCAGAATCAGATAGCGAAGCAGATCGAGAAATGGCCGACTGCGGCGCACACCGCGGTTGATCGTCGCGGTTTCCCGGGCTATCGATTGAGCTCGAGCCAGCTCGACCTCGGCGGCGTCGGTGCTCACGCCTTGCCTCCTTCCCGGATGAACGCCGCAACGTAGATCGTGGCAACGATCGACAGCATGATCAGCACCAGGAATGAGATTGCCGAGGCATATCCCATCCTGAAAAACTGGAACCCAAGTCGATAGATGTACCAGGAGGCGGTTTCGGTTGTTGTGCCTGGCCCGCCCTGGGTGAACATATAAACAATGTCGAAGATTTTGAATGCATCAAGCGCACGGAACAGGATCGCAACGGCCACGATGTGCCGAATCGACGGCAACGTGATGTCCTTCAGGGTATTCCACCAGCTTGCTCCGTCCAGGGAGGCAGCTTCGTAGAGATCAGGGCTGACTGCGGAAATAGCAGCAAGCAAGACCACAAACATGAACGGAGTCCATTGCCAGACTTGCGTAACGATCATGGCGATGAGGGCGGTATTTGTCTTGCCAAGCCAGATGATGTTCAGGTCTTGCCCAAAAACCATTCGGAGCATGTGATTCACCGCTCCGTACTGGTTGTCCCATAGCATTCTCCAGGTCAGACCGACCACGATCGGCACCATCATCACCGGCAGAATGAAGATGGGAATGACAAAGCGTTTGAGTCGTGGCAAGTCGACAAGCAGGAGCGCCAGAATCAGCCCAAGGATGAACTCCAGAAATACGCCGACAACCACAATCAGCCAGGTATTCCTGAGAGCCGAGTAGAGTCGATCGTCTCTGAGCGCGGTGCGGAAATTATCGAGGCCGATGAACGGAGTCGTCGGTGTTTGCAGGTCCCACTGATGCAACGCCAGGTAGAGTGAATAGAGGAGGGGATAGACACCGAGCAGGACGATCAGCGCGATTGCCGGGAGAACCAACAGCCAACCATCGCGCCGGTTTCTTCCCCGAAAGGACGGTCCGTTCGGCGTTGAGACCTGTCCCGAAACACCTGGCTTGATGACAGCCATGCATCAACTTTCCATGCTACGAACGCAATGAAAGTGGAGGGACCAGTATCCCGGTCCCTCCAAGCATCAAGCGATGACTAGCTGTAGTACGAACCCTGCAGCGCCTGGAATTGCTGGTAGGCCTCGCGCTGCGCGTCACGACCGATGCGGTCGGTGATCTCGTTGAATGCAGCGTTGCCCTGAGCGAGGGCATCCTCGACGCTGGCGCCACCCTGTGCGGCTGTTACCAGATTGTCCAGAGCAACGTGATATTCATTCGAGCCGGGCATCACGATGTCGAGCAGCGCGGTATCCGCTGCGGCCCGAAGCGTATCGAGATATTCATTCGCGTTGCCCCAGCGTCCCCGGTACTCTTCTGACTCGTAATGGGAAATGCGATACGGGTCACGCAGTGCGTACGGCAGCATCACCCTTTCCAGGCTTACGGAAGGGCTCGTCAACCACTGAATGAAGAGATATGCGGCTTCCTTGTTCGGGCTGCTGGTGGACACGCCAAGGCTGAACCCTGCATTGTGCAGGCTGTGTCCCATCGGCATCACCGAATATCCGACATTGCCCGCTACCGTCGTTTTGGGCACCCAGTTCAGTTGCTCGGCGGTGGTTCCTTCGGACCAGCGACCATACGGTGGCCAGGTACCGCCTACCATTGCCAGCTGACCTCCCATCCAGGCGCTGAGGACCTCCACGAATCCCCACGTCTCGATACCAGCGGGCATCGTCTGGTTTCGAGCGAGCATCGCCGAGAGCGTCGCAACGCCAGCTTCGCTGTCGAGGGTGGCGTCCATAGACTCTTCGTCGAAGAAGCGTCCACCCCGGTTGCGGAACTCTTCAGAGAACCAGCCGTAGACCTGGCCGGGGGCGCGTTGAGACGCGCCGCCCCAGGTATCGCCGCCTCCCTTTTCGGTAAAGAATGCCTGGATGGCATCGTATTCCTCCCAGGTTGTGGGAGGCGCGAGCGGGAACCCGTTGGCCGCTTCGAATTCGGCCATGTTGTCCGGGTCCTCGAACAAGTCCTTGCGGTAATAGAGAATGATGGTATCGCCATCGTCGAAAAGGGCGTAAATCTGGCCGCCGAAGTTCATCAGTTCCCGGTAAAAGGGATGATAGTCGTCCATGTCGGCCACATTCATGTACTGGTCGATGAACGGCTGGAGTGGTTCCAGCATTCCCTGGCTCACGAAGTCGGCGGTCCAGGATGGGACGACACTCAATACGTCGTACGCACCGGTCTGGCCGATGTGCTCTGCGACCTGACTGGGGAACAGCTCAGGAAACGGCCGGCCGATCGGGTTGATCGTGATACCCGTGAGCTCTTCCCAGCGGGGTCCCGAGAAGTTGATCGGATCCTCGAGCTGCAGACCGTCTTCCCAGACAACATTCAGGGTTATCCCGCTGAACTGCTGGGCAGCTTCGACTGCAGCGGC
>JBGTJM010000563.1:0-4178 GCA_041745115.1 Thermomicrobiales bacterium | reverse complement strand
GGTGGCAAATGGGCTGACAGGAAAACCTGGGATCGAGATTGGAGACGCATCGACGAGGCTACCTCGTTGCAAGGCAGTAGTCCAAAAGGGCGAGCACTTGAAGTCTGATAACAAGCGCATCAAAAGCCAAATTGGTGGTTGTGATGACGGATTGAGGCCAGAATGAGGTTGTTGAGTGGGTCGAATTGATGCTGATTCCGGCAGCGCTGCCTGTCTCGCTAGCGTGTCGCGAACCTTGATCCTGAACGACCTTGCTGACCGCTCGCACAACTGCGCTATCTGGCGTGGCCAATCATGAAAGATCGATGCTGGTCGGCACGGTGGATGGTTCATCTGCCGAGTCTTGCTTGACCAGCGAGCGATCTGAGATCAGGTTGTAGTTGAAGGCGTCTGCTCAGGGAGAGTCGGGGACTTCAATCGAACCATGAACCGATGAAGCAGAAGCAGGCTGAAGAGTATCAGCCAGGAGGGAAACACTGCGAGCAGGAGGGGGCTAATTGATGCACTGAGGAGGAGCGTGAGGCCAACAGGTATGCCGAGCATCCAGAACCAGGTCGGCACTATCCCCATGGCCCTCCCCAGCCCGGAGGAGGTAAACACGAACATTGCTGCCATTCGCATGGCGAACACAAGAACCAGCGTGGAGCCGTATTCGGGAAAGATGCGGGCGAAGATCGGATCGAGTTGCGCACTGCTGGATCCGACCACTAGTACGACGACTGACACGGCTGCACCAGAAGCAAAGAGAAGTGCGAGGTACAGGACACCGGTGATGAGCTGGATATTTGAGAACAGGACATGTCGTCGAACGCTGCTCGATTCCATCCACATCCGCAGGGCTACCATGAAATAGATAAAGGCTATGCCAGCAAACGGGATCAAATACATCCCTGAGAAAACCAGCCAGCGACGTTTTGACGGGTCGGCATAGAACTCGATCAGTTCCTGGTCCGTTGGATCGGGACCCGGTCCCTTGAACCGGATGATCAGGAACGCCGCAAGGAACAGCACGGCGTGGGCAATCCCGAAGGCAGCAGTCATGTAGCCTGCTTTGCGCACCTGGGCCAGATCGATTTGAGGATCGACTGACGGTGCCTGAGTGAGGTGCGAGTCCTCATCGGCTGCGGCCTGGTCAGAAACTTTGGATGATTGAGGCTGGGTGTCCGCACCCCCTAGTTGGTCCATTGCAGGCTTGTCCTCGTAAAGGATCTGTTCGCTTCGCCGAGTTCTACCTCGCATCGGACGACGTCAGTTCGAGCATCCCAAGGCCTGATGACCAGGTGTGTGGGGTGTGAGATTCAGATCAGGAGACTACATCTGATGTTTCTGATACGGTTCCTGGTCTGCGGTCACAGCCATTGTTGCTAACTCGTGTATTGCTGCATCTGGGTTTGATAGGCAGTGCGTTGTGCTATCTCGTATCGGGAGCCTTCTTTTGCGGGGAGAATGGCACCGATCAGCCAGAGAAAGGGAAAGAAGATCCCCACTATGCCGAGCAGGGTACGGCCCTTCGAAAACGTCATTGAGCAGACGGTGAAAATGCACATGATGTAAAACGAAAAGAGTACGAACGCGAGAGTCCATTCCAGCCAGGACATGTGGAACCTTCCTTTTCGAGTATGGCCAGATCAGCCAACAGATACAACCGAATCCTGTACATAAGCGATCTACGTGGAGAACGACTGCGATCTGGTCGCGGTCATTGCCAACGCTCGGGTCCGAATTACTCCCCTTTCAGAGCCGCCTTCTCCAGCTCGCTGACCGTGTGATCATCCAGGGGCTGGACGACCAGCGTTCCCTCATAGCCGGCAAGTGCGTTCTGGGCTTTCAGCGTTGAGTCGGCCTCGACGAGGATGACAAGGGCGGCCTTGCCAGGAGTCAGTGATTTGGAGATCTCTTCAAGCTGAGGAAGCTTGATACCGGTGTCACGAAGGCGCCCGACCAGACCACCCAGCGTGCCTCCAACGAGCAAAGACGCAATCAAGCTGGGAGGGTAGATGAGCCCAAGTACTCCTGTGACGATTGCGCCTCTTTTGGCGCCTTTTCGGGTGGTGACCTCTTTTGTTTCTTCGATCTTGACCTTGCCTTCTTCGTCCTGGGTGATGATGGCAGCGTCGACCAGCGTGATGGTCAGTGCACTATGCATGTCATGCAACATATCCAACGTGACTTTTGCGTGGTCGCGGTTAGGGTAAACCGCAGCAATGACTTCGACTTGTTTCTTTTCTCGCATGCTGGTCCGCCTTTCCTTCATCGTAAATGGAAAATTAGTTCACTCGGGCTTGGAAAGAGGGTCTCCATTGGTGGTTCCTTCCGGAGTATCCAACGTTCCTGGAGGGCTTCCCAAGTTTCTAACCCAGTTCTCTATCTGCCCCGTTGCCGTGGGGCTTTCACTACCACACCAGTATCCGGGCGGAGGTACCCAGATAGTACCTACAAAAGGAGTATTTCTCGGTCTATTCGCTCCGAACATTTTATCCTACTGAACTCAGGTCACTGACGTCCTGCATGCGAAATCGGACAGATGCGCTTGACCGGAGGCATCGAAACGCCGGTTGTTGCTGCAGCTCAGGCAGAATAGGGTGTGGGAGCGCTGAACAGCACGTCGGCGATCGACGATGAACAGGTTTTCGATCAGCCGGCGACTACGTGGCGATTGGGTTTCCCAGCCCTTGGGAACCGATGCAAGGAGCAATGATCGAAGCGGAGTGAGGCTTCGAGGAACAAGGTGCTGGTGCTCACGAACCACGGGGACTCGGCTAACAGCGGGCCCTCGATCAAGTCATCTCGATTCAACTACGAATACCACTTTTGCCCCATTCACGTGAAGTTCAGTCGGGTCTAGCATGAACGTTGGAGGACCATGAAGTACGTGGTCGGGAGTGCAGAAAGGATCGAAAGATGGTTGTCGAGATCGAAGAAAAACGGAAGAACGTCGGTCGGCGCGGGTTCGTCGCGGGTTCTGCCGCCGGCATAGGAGCGCTAGCTTTTGGAGCGGCGGGACTCCGTGGAATAGCCTGGCCAGAAGTGATGGCTCAGGAGAATGCCGAATGGAGCTACGAAGGCGAAACCGGGCCTGAGGAATGGGGCTCGCTCGACGATGATTACGCGTCGTGCTCTGTTGGAGAGAACCAATCTCCTGTCGATATCGGCGAAACGGCTGAAGCAGACCTGGTCGATGTCGAGGTCAATTTCGCATTGATCTCGCCAATGAGCATTGTGAACAACGGGCATACCGTGGAGGTGTCGGTTGAGCCTGGCAGCACGATGGTGGTCGACGGAGTGGAATATGGACTCGTGCAGTTTCACTTCCACACACCGAGTGAGCACGCAGTCAATGGCGAGCGACAGGCGATGGAATTGCACATGGTGCACAAGAGCGCAGACGACGTTTCGGCCGTCCTGAGCATCCTTCTGCGGGAGGGAGCCGGCAACGAGGCGCTCGAGCCTGTGTTCGCGAATATGCCTGCGGAAGAGGGTCCGGAGCAGGAAATCGACGTTGAGGTGGACCCGATGGCGTTCCTGCCGGAGACACGTAAAACGTATCGCTATTCGGGATCACTGACGACACCGCCCTGCTCGGAAGGGGTCCACTGGTTTCTGTTCATCGAGCCCGTGGAAGTCAGCGCAGAGCAGGTCGCGGTGTTTCAGGCGATCGTGGATGCCAATGCGCGGCCGCTGCAACCGCTCAACGACCGTGAGGTTACTGAAGACACAACGGGGTAGGAGCCAGAAGCGGGCCAGATCGCCTGCAGCGGCGTTCGAGCGCCGAGGGCGGTTGGATCACCCGTGGTTTTGCCGGGATCGACTTGACCGAGACCACAGAGGGCACTACCTGACGGCAATCATCGACGCAGAGGGCGATGCCTACGTGGAAAACGGCCTAGCCAAGTGAGACCGACGCACTGAAGGCAGCGTTGGGCGAACCAACAATCGTTCCAGTGCTAGTCCGGAGGATACGGGTCGTGGCAGTTGTGCCGCGGCCCGTTGATCTATGACGCTCTGATCTCCAGCTGGAATCGGGGCTGTAGTGCCGGGATGTCGTGGCGATGGCAGGCAAGACTTCGAGCAACCCCGCCGCCGTAAACTGAGCAGCGGGCAGTCGGCCCGTCTTACCAGAGCGGACGGTGATGCATGACGGACATTTCAAGGCGGCACCTGATCGGGGGTCTTGGTGC
>JBGTJM010000562.1:0-2082 GCA_041745115.1 Thermomicrobiales bacterium | reverse complement strand
ACGTTCTCGACAAGAGCGTATTCGAGCATTTCCTGAGGGCTGGCATCCTTGACCACTACCGGCATTTCGGACAGTCCAGCCGCCTGAGCAGCTCTCCAGCGGCGCTCACCAGCGATGAGAACGAAGCCCTGGTTGTCATCTCGTCGATTGACGATGACAGGTTGCAAAATCCCGTGGATACGTACGGAATCGACGAGGTCCTGGAACTCCTGATCGTCAAACGCTGCACGGGGTTGGTACGGATTTGCCTGTATGTCGTCCAGCGGGACAACGGATACGTGAGTATCTGGTGGAGCAACCGTGATCTCCGGAATCAGGGCGCCCAGACCACGCCCCAGGCCAGATCGCTTCTGGCGATCACGAGGCGCCGGTGTCTGAGTGGACGCAGCCGTCAGGGTTTCTTCGATTTTTGGGCCGGGTTCCCGCATGCATTCTCGCCTTTGAAGAGCATGATTGTCGCGCCCGATAAGTGTCGCAGTATCGAGTGTATACCAGCCGCCGGAGAATGCGGACTGAAACTGCGACCCTGCCGGTATACTCTCGGACCGAACCTCAAATTGCTGGTTCGCCGTTTTTCGATCCCGGGAATTTCACCCATTGAGTGAAGCAACACAAGATTCGCTGACAATCGCCATCGCGTTGCTGATTGCTCTCGGCCTGGCGATGGGAGCAGCGTTCTGGGCATACAAAGCGCAAAGTGATCGATCAGCGAAGGTCGGACTCTACCTCGTGCTTGGGTTTCCTGGATTTCTCCTAACGATCTACGGATTGGCTCGACTGGTCAATGGTTCGAGTGGTGGGATCGTCTGGCTGGCAACCGGACTCGGCTTGTTGTTGCCGATGTTCTTGCCGATCCGCCGGAGGTTTGCCCGATTCTCGCGTATCGATCCTGAGTCCGCTATTGACATGGTGGGCCTGTCGGCACTGCTTGCCGTGGCCGGGTTTCTTGGCTTCAGCTATGCGCTGCAGCCTGAGCCAACTGACGCAGGTTCGGTACAGCTCGCGGACCTGATCAGTCAGTTTGCCGCATTCACTGTTCTGGCCTACATTTTGGTTGGAGTAGGGATCTGGAGATCATTCGGGGAAGCTACTCAGCGACTGGGATTGAGCTGGCCAACTCGTAAACAGATCGTGGCAGGTATTGGCGGATTCTTCGTTGGTCTTTTCGTTAGGGTGATAGCCGGAGTTCTGACGACGGTCTTTCAGCCAGATTTCAACGATGAGATCGAACAGGCTACACAGGGCATTACCGAGAGTGTGCAGGGTCCTTTGGGTGCCGTCCTCTTTGGCCTTGGAGCTGGAATTAGCGAGGAATTGCTGTTGAGAGGAGCAATTCAGCCTCGATTTGGACTCATTTTCACTTCGCTCCTGTTCGCACTCCTTCACAACCAGTACGGAATGAGCTTCATATTGCTCGGCGTCTTCATGATGGGCGTGGTGCTGGGTCTGCTACGAAACCGGTTTGGGACCACGGCGGCGATTATCACACACGCAATTTTCAATACAATTGCGGTTCTTGCAGGAAGCTAGGAATCACTCGCACGAAGTCACTGCTGTTGATATCGGATCTGAGAGGCCAACACCGATGCGAATTGTGGAAGTTCGTTTTCTCGAAGGCCCGAATATCTTCATGCTGGCACCAGCGGTGAAGGTCGAAGTCGAGTTGCCCGAACGTGAGACCGTGGGTTCGGTCGTTCCGGAAACACTGGAGCGAGCGCGTACTCTTGTCATCGAGGCCTATCAGACGGCTGGTTATGAACCTCCTCGGACATCAGTGGAGCGCCTGGAAACACCGGGCCACTTTGCATTGGTATTTGGGTGGGAACGTCGCTCGCTCGCTCGATCTGTTGCCGATCTGGCAGAGCGGGCGATTCAGTCGCCTGGCGATGCAGCGAACTTGCTCGCAGAGTGGGCGGCAGCCCCGGTGCCGGATGAAGACGACGACTCGCCGATGATGGTTCGAGATGCTGAGCGACGGTCGTTGACCATTGCGGTGACGGGAACCAATGGCAAGACCACCACCACCAGGCTTATTGCGCACCTGTTCACGATGTCTGGAAAGACGGCCGGGTGGTCATCGTC
>JBGTJM010000561.1:0-4599 GCA_041745115.1 Thermomicrobiales bacterium | reverse complement strand
GTGCTCGCCTGGATTCTTTTGCAGACGGTGATTCTGCCCAGACTTGGGGTTGGCACGTGAATGGTTCCGTTACCTCGTCAGTCTGACGAGGATGATGATCAGACGAACGATGACGCGCCTGGCCGTTGTCGATGAAACCGTAGAGGGGACCTGAGAAATGATATTTGGAAAGACCACTTCACCGGGTCTGCTGCCGCTCGAAGTCGATGTTTCGCATGTAGCGTCGGTGCTTGACGACCCTGAAGTCCAAATCGTCGACTGCCGGGATCCGAATGAATGGCAAGCTGCTCGTATCGACGGCACGACGCTCATTCCGCTCGATGCCCTGGCATTTCGCAAGAACGAACTTGATCCGGCCCGGCCGGTTGTGGTCGTTTGCCGCTCAGGCAGGCGGAGTCTCCTGGCCGCGGAAATGCTGGCGGCGAGCGGCTTCGCTGACGCAAAGAGCCTCGCGGGCGGGCTCATCGCCTGGGTCGAAGCCGGCAAGCCAGTTGTTCAGTAATCTCTCAATGTCGCCAAACTGAAATGAGGATAGCAACCCAATGGACATCGTCACCAAACCCGCTGTGGAGCTTGGCTTCAGCACAGTACTCGAACTTCCCATCGACGCCGCGATCGAGCGTGCCAAAGAGGCCCTGAAATACGAAGGCTTTGGCGTGCTCACGACTATCGACGTTCGATCGACATTGAAGGAGAAGATCGATGTCGATTTCGTGCCGTATGTCATCCTCGGGGCGTGCAATCCGAGCCTCGCGCACCAGGCACTGGGAATCAACAAAGACGTGGGGCTACTGCTTCCATGCAACGTTATCGTCTACGAAGAACACGGCAAGTCGACCGTGACCATTGTCAATCCTGAGGTGATGCTTTCGCAGGGAGGGACGAGCGACGAACTCGAGGCTGTGGCTGCGGAGGCGTCAGTGAAACTGCGACGGGTAGCGGCCGCGCTGCGGTAGTTCGTACTCGAAGCCGGACTGCGCCAGTCTGTGGGGGGTGGCTGGAGCCACCTCCTGGCACGGAAGTTGAGTTCCAACGTCAAGGGACCCTGATCGCTGCGCCCCGGTACGAAGTGACCAGTACCAGGGATGATGTCCGCGGATATCATTACGCCGGCGAACACGGTCAGCCTCGATCTGTCGTGCGTGGCTCAGGCCTCAGGTGTTGCATCCGACGGGGCTGGAACGCGCAGAGTCTGGCCGACGAAGATCGCATCCGGGTTTGCCAGATTGTTTTCCTGCACAAGTTGCTGGGGAGTCACGCCAAAGGCATCTGCGATGCCGCTTAGGGTATCCCCTTCCTCAACGACGTACTCAACAATTACCGAGCGGACCGTTACCGACGGAACCGGTGTGATGGTGACAATTCTGAGTACCTCGTCCTGGGCTGGCTCATTGTCAGTGGAATCTTCGGATCGGAACGCACACGCCGTCACCACCAAGAGCAAACCGAAGAGGCTGATTACCAGGGGCTTTCGAAACATGGTGTTCCTGATACCGTTGAGGTGGCGTTCCACACCAGCGTTCGTTAGCGGACGGCCGTCTCGTGGTCCGGCCACACGTAACGGTCTGGCATTCTGTTTGCCAATGATGGTATCTGGCGACGAAAGCGCTGCAGCTGGGTCTTGTCAACTGCCGAGGTGATGAATGTTTCGTGATCCGGCGCCGTGGAAAGCACGACCCCCCAGGGATCAACGATCATTGATCGGCCATAGCACCATTGTCCGCTGGAACTGGCTCCCACCTGACCAGGTGCGATCATGTAGACCTGATTTTCGATTGCACGAGCTCGAATCAGGACTTCCCAGTGGTCTTTGCCAGTGGTCATTGTGAACGCAGCAGGCAGAATGATGGCTTCGGCTCCCTGCAACGCCAGAATACGAAAGATCTCGGGAAACCGAAGGTCGTAGCAGATAGCCAGGCCGATCCTGAAGCCATCGATGTCGACGGTGACAATCTCGTTTCCTGGAGCGACAGTTTCTGATTCGCGGTGGGAGGCAACGCCATCGAGCACGACATCGAACATGTGGATCTTGCTGTATTTGCCGATGATGTCGCCGGACGGCGATATGACCACGGCAGTGTTGAACACTTTTGGTTCGCCCGGCCTGAGCTCCTGCATGGTGCCGGCGTGGATGAAGATGCCATGATGAGAAGCACGCTCGGACAGCAACTCAGTGATCGGCCCCGGAATCGGTTCCGCCGCATCGCGATTGCCGCTCTCCGGACCAAGGTATGGCCAGATTTCGGGCAATGCAACAAGCCGGACTCCGGTCTCTGCTGCCTGATCGATGAGCGACATTGCTGTGGCGATGTTTCGCGCTTTGTCTTCGCGGGAATTGAGCTGAATGGCAGCAACACGCAGGACATCTGCCCCTGAACCACCCGGAATCTGCATCTCGCACCTTCTTATTCGTGATTGACCCAAACCTTCATACTGGATCATAGCATCGCCGGGCGGACCTGCTTCACCTGTTCGCAAACAATCAGAGTCACGTATGCTTTGGCGGTTACGTTGGACGCGGGATTCGTCTACGAATTGCCCGGTGTGGCGGCAGACACAATGCCCTACCGGCATCAGTGGATACTCATGCCACCAGGAGCGTCGATGACGTGTTTAGCCAGTCTGGGAAGCATGAACCAGAATTACCAAATGACAATGAGCCGGGAGGTTCCATGACCGACACAATGAAACGACCTGCTGATCTTGCGGCTCCTGGTGCGCTGCGGGACTGGTTCACTGATGGGCTGAGGGCAAAGCTGCTGGAGAAGGGGTATCCCGTTGTCGAGGGAGATCAGGCTGCAGAGCGGGGCGGAATTGCGCTGCATCCAATTGATGTCGCCTCCCCCAGAAGCTTCCGGCGGCGAAACCGAGCCGTTTTTGTGGTCGGGATTGGCGAAGGAGAGGACGTCCCGGAAGTCCCTCTCGCAACGCTTTATCCGTTGCAACTTCGATCGCTTGGGAACATTTTCATTTTGGTGGTCAGAAACGGTCGCAATGGTTTTCAGGAGGCGTTTGTCTCGACACTCGAGCAGGGATCCTATTCGTTCGTGTATCACGGCGAGGACGATGAGTATTTCGAGCGAGTGGTGGAGCGACTGGCTCCGCTGGCGACGTCGAACCTGATCATCGAGAACGAGTTTGTGGCGGATCTGGAGCCGGAACTCTGGGATGGTGACGAGATTACGGCTTCGATCACCCGGGCGGGAAAGAAGCTCGACGAGCTCGATTTGCTGCCTTCGCCGTTTCCCATTGATGACTATCTGCCAGAAGCCGACCTTCGGCACCTGAAGCAGATGTTCAACATTGGGGGCCTGAGCTACGGCAACGTGAGCGCCCGGAAGGATGATGAGCGGTTCTGGATGAGCGCGAGCGGCGTTGACAAGAGCAATCTCGAAGAAGTCGGTACCGAGATCCTGATGGTGACGGATTTCATTCCTGAGCGTAAGGCGATGCGGCTGAGCGTCCCTCCCCATGTGAATCCACGCCGCGTTTCTGTCGATGCAATCGAGCATTTCATGATTTACCGAGAGCATCGCAGTGTGGGAGCGATTCTGCACATTCATGCCTGGATGGCCGAAATTGCTTCGACGCACATCAACTACCCGTGCGGGACTATCGAACTGGCAACTGCCGTTGCTGACTTGGTGCGGCAAGCGCCTGATCCGGGACACGCCGTGATCGGCCTTCGCAACCACGGATTGACCATCACCGGCGAAAGCCTTGATGAGATCTTTGCGAGGGTGGAGGATAAAGTTATCCGGCAGGTTCCGATGGTCTGAAAGTGGCGGGCGCTCGGCTCGGTCGAGATGGCGCGACTCACGTGAAAGGGAGGACAGGATGGCAGCCGACGCTCTCCAGTACACCTTCTCGATTCCGAACTACCTGAAAGTTCGGGCGTCAGACAAGCTGCCCCGCACGCCCTTGAAGAGTGGCAACGTGCCGGGACTCGATCTCGTCCAGATGCGTAGTCTGGAGCTTCCCGGTGACGATTGGGTTCGGCTGAAGCCGAGATTCACCGGTATCTGCGGCAGTGACATTTCGATGCTTACGAACCGATCGGGGCCCGCCCTGTCGCCGTTCGTTTCGTTCCCTCTGGTGCCTGGACACGAGGTGGTTGCTGACGTGATCGAGGCTGGACCAGCCGCGCTGAGTCTGGCCGAGGGACAGCGGGTGATTGTGAATCCCGTGATCTCGTGTGAAATGCGGGGTCTGGTGCCGTGCGCATCCTGCCAGGCGGGCGAGCCGGGACTGTGCACACGTTCAGCCGAAGGCGGGCTGTCTGCCGGAATGCTCACGGGATTTTGCCGGGACCTGCCGGGTGGATGGTCCCATGAAATGCTCGCTCACCGGTCTCAGGTCATCGAGATTCCGGATGGAATATCCGATCACGCGGCTGCGATGATCGAGCCGTTCAGCGTTGCCGTTCATGCGGTTTTGCGGAATCCACCAGATCCTGCGGACAATGTGTTGATCATCGGAAGCGGGACGATCGGTCTGCTGGTGCTGGCGGCGATGAGATCGCTTGGCCATACCTCTGCGGTCACCGTGCTGGCGAGGCACCCATTGCAGGTATCGACGGCTGAGCGGTTCGGGGCGACG
>JBGTJM010000560.1:0-2108 GCA_041745115.1 Thermomicrobiales bacterium | reverse complement strand
GTGCCAAGTGACAGCACATCGTAGCCCCACTTCGTCAGCGCCTCTTCAATAGGAGCCTTGAGCTCGAATCCGGCGTGATCTGCGCCAATGGCAATTCGCATTCTAACTTTCCTCGCGATCAGCGATCATATTGTTCATATTGGTAATTTCAGCTGACTGGCTGATGATGATCGCGTTGGCCAGGTTCTTCACGACTTCTTCGTCTGCAACCTCCAGCGCTGCTTCGGCCATCAGGATGCCGCCTTCGTGGTGCTCCTTCATCAGGACGAGAAACTGGAGGTCCATCTCAGCGCCATCAAGCTCGCGAAGCGAATCAATCTGCTCCCGCGAGAGCATGCCGGGCATATCTTCGACGCTTTGTACTTCGCCATTCTCCATTTCGTGTCCAGCCATGCTTTCGGCAGGGGCCCAGGCCATTGGTGCGCCTTCGCGGGCAGTGGTCAGTTCCCACATGTTGAGCCAGGCGGTCATCATGCCAATCTGAGCCTGCTGGGAGTTCGCGATGTCGTACGCCATCTGCTGAATTTCCGGATCGTCGCTGCGTTGATAGACGATCAGCGCCATCTCCACGGCCTGGGCATGATGGTCGGTCATGTCCCGCGCGAAGCCCGCATCAGCAGAGTCGTTGTCCGGTGGCAGATTGTCCCACCAGAGCCAGGCTGCAACTCCCGAGGCGATGACCAGCAGGATAGCCAGCACTGCTGGCACCACCCAGGAGATCTGACCTTTCACATCTGCTCCGTTCTCCACTCTGGTTGCGACGTCAGTCATTCCCTCTCTCCTGAGCTTCGGGCGCACCTGGGGCTGAGCCCAACCTCGTCAGTGTCATTTCGATTGTAATCTGAACCCGCCACGCCCTCTTCTGGCCAGCAGGCGTGATCGCCATGAAACCTGAAGTATCATGCGGTAACTTGAAGAAACCTGTTTTGCTGATCGAGTCAATTTGAAAGGAGCAGAAAGTGGCACTATCACGTCGGATTTTCCTCGGCGGAATGACGTCTGCGGCGGTACTTGGTGTGACCCAGCAATGGACTGCGTCTGCACAGGATGGGACACCGGTCGCGGTCGAGAGTGCCAGTCCTGTTGCGGAGATGGGTGGAGATCCGGGATATGCGATTGCCAGGGTGCGAGTTCTTCCCAACGAGGACCTGAACGAAGCAATTGTGCCGCATGTGCTGCACCGCTTCCTGCCGTCGATCGAGGTGGTACCAGGGTTTCGCGGATATGTGTTTGCTAATCATTATGACGACCCGGCGGCTACGATTACCCTGACCCTCACGGACGATGAGGCCTCGGCTGCTGCTTCAGACGACGCGGCTCAGAGTTTTGTCGATGGGCTCGATCCGAGACTTTCGGTAGAGACTCCTATGGCGGAACGAGGGCCATTGCGAATCTTCCGGGCGACCGACCGGGGCGCCGACGAGCTGCCCCCGTTCCTGAACGGTTGTCAGCTCACGATCCGCAATCGGGTATCTGCTCCTGATGCCGATATGGAGGCGGTCATCGCGCTTGCTTCGGAAGGGCTGGTGCCGATGCTGGCGGAGATGGATGGCTTCGTTCTGTATGTCTGGATGCAGATCGAGGGAGGACGGGTGGCGATCAATATCTGGGAGACGGCGGAGCAACTCGCTGCGGGAGATACCGCCGTATCGGAATGGGTGGCCCAGAATACCGTGAACACAACCGTCGGTGACCCGATTGTGAATTCGGGACCGATCATCTATGCGTCGATGCCAGGGATTATCTAGAGATCACATATGCTGTTCATTGAGTAGCCTGTTGTCACTGGTATGCTGCGCCGAGCATCTTGCCGACCGCTTGATGCATCGTCCTTTGATGTGAGTTGAACTGCGGGCCTCAGCATCGGGTGCCATGGAGCCACAGGTGTCGTTGATCGGCCGACTCGGGTTTGGGCTGCAACGAAACGCCGCGCTTCTCTTCTGGGCGATGTTTTTTCTGCAGGCGGCGTTTGGCACGTCGGACCGGTTCAAAACACTCTATATCGAGTCACTCGGTGCCCGGCCAGCGTTGGTCGGACTCTTGCTGGGAATTGCCGAAGCGATTCGCCTCGCATTTCTGATTGCAGCGGGTCCGCTCAGCGATCGATT
>JBGTJM010000559.1:0-9005 GCA_041745115.1 Thermomicrobiales bacterium | reverse complement strand
GCGTAGCTGGTGTTTGCGAAGAACTCAAGGTGTGGCGATGGCAAAGCGGTCGGATATGTCAACGCGCGGCAAGCTGACCTGGTATGGGGATGCTGACTTCTCGACGTTCATGCGACGGGCGTTTGCGAAGGGAATGGGGCTAACCGACGACGATCTGGGCAAGCCGATCATAGGCATTGCCAATTCCTGGAGTGAACTGAACCACTGCAACTCGCATTTGCGGGAGGTAGCGGCCTCGGTCAAGCGTGGTGTGCTGCAGGCGGGAGCGATTCCGCTGGAATTCCCCACGATCTCACTCGGCGAGTTGTTTATTTCGCCTACGTCGATGTTCCTGCGCAACCTGATGGCCATGGATACCGAGGAGATGATCCGGGCCCAGCCGATCGATGGGGTGGTTCTGCTGGCGGGTTGTGACAAGACTACACCGGCCCAGCTCATGGGCGCGGTGAGTGCGGATGTACCGGCGATCATGGTCACTGGCGGACCGATGCTGAGCGGACGCTGGCGAGGCCGCGATCTGGGAGCATGCACTGACTGTCGAAGGCTGTGGACAGAGTACAGGGCGGGAACGATCACCGAGAGTGACATTGCTGAGGTCGAAGGGCTGCTTTTTCGTTCCCATGGGCATTGCACAGTGATGGGGACTGCCAGCTCGATGGCCAGCGTCGCCGAGGCGCTGGGCATGACCCTGCCATTCAACGCTGCTATCCCTGCGCCAGATTCGGGACGGCTAAGGCATGCCGAGGAAGCGGGAGTCCGGATTGTGGACATGGTCAGAGAGGACCTGCGTCCCTCGAAGGTTGTGACCAGAGACGCCATCGAAAACGCGATTCGGGTGCTGTGCGCTATTGCTGGTTCGACCAACGGAATCGTGCATCTGCTGGCGATCGCGCGCAGGGCCGGCGTGCCGCTGGAACTGGACGATTTCGATCGTCTGAGCCGGGAGACTCCACTGTTGGCCAATATCAAACCATCGGGTGAGCACCAGATGGCCGAGCTGTTCGAAGCGGGCGGCATCCCGGCGGTGATGAAGGAGTTGCTGCCTTTGCTACATGGTGAAGCACTCACGGCAACTGGCAGAAGTGTCGCGGAGAACCTGACTGCGGTGCCGCCTAGCCCGATGCGCAATGTTGTTGCGGCCTACGACAGCCCGTTCTCTACCGAGGGTGGGCTGGCGGTGCTGCACGGAAATCTTGCGCCTTCTGGCGCCGTGATCAAACATGCCGCGGCATCACCCAATCTGCTGAAGCACCGGGGACGTGCAGTCGTGTTTACGTCGCTGGAGGATCTGGGCCGGCGCGTCCACGACCCTGATCTGGATGTTGGCGAGAATGATGTGCTTGTACTCCAGAATGCCGGACCGATTGGCGGGCCGGGGATGCCGGAAGCGGGCATGATTCCGATACCGAAGAAGCTCCTCGAACGGGGTGTGCGGGATATGGTGCGGTTGTCCGATGCACGCATGAGCGGCACGGCGTTCGGGACGGTGGTGCTGCATGTCGCGCCGGAGGCGGCCGTGGGTGGTCCGTTGCTGGCCGTGAGGGAAGGGGATGAGATCGAGCTCGATGTTCCCAACCGGCGGCTAATCCTGCATGTGCCGGATTCGGAGATCGAGTCACGCCTGGCAGCACGAGGGTTGCCCGAACACGATCCTCTGTTGCGTCGGGGGTACGGCTGGATGCATGCCCAGCATGTAACGCAGGCCGACCAGGGGTGCGACTTCGATTTCGCGGCGGCGGATTGGCTGCTGTAGCCAGGGATTTTCCTGCGGACGGTTCTGAGCTCGACCCGACAGAGGCGATGGTCGACGAGCATGTCTGGCCACATGGACTCATCCTGTGTGCGGGCGTAGTTTGCTATAGTACAGCTACCGATACAGAAAAGTTGCCCGTAGAGAGATTTGCGGAAGGCGCGCCATGATTCAGCCGGAAAACCAGCTTTCAGAGGCGTACAGGAAACTCCTTCATGGAACGATGAGCCGGCGCGATTTCATCGCTCGAGCTGCGGCGCTGGGCGTTGGCGCTTCGACGGCGCTCTTGTTGATCAACTCGCCGACCGCAGGTGTTTCCGCTCAGGCTGTACCAGGAGATCGGCCGAGTTTTGGTACCGATGGACAGGTTCGCGGCGCGGGCGGAGAACTGAAATTGCTGCAGTGGCTGGGCCCAACGATACTCAACAGCCATGAGGCCAGGGGAACATCTGACTACCTTGCTTCATGCCTCGTACAGGAGCCTATCATGCACTTCTCGCAGGATGGCTCGTTGCTGGCTAATCTGGTGACGGAGGTCCCGAGTATCGAGAATGGCGGATTGTCCGCAGATCTCAGGACAGTCACCTACCGTCTTATTGACGGTCTGTTCTGGAGCGACGGCGAGCCTGTAACGGCTGAGGATGTGCAGTGGACCTGGCAGTGGATCACTGACGAAACCAACGCCAGCCTGAACGTCGATATCTACGAGACAATCGAATCTGTCGAGGTCCTGTCGCGTACTGAAGTCACGATCACGTTCATTGAGCCGACGCTTGCATGGTTCTATCCGTTTACCGGTTCGTATTGGGGGGCGTTGCTACCTAAGCACATCTGGGATGGGCAGGACAAGGACGCTGTCAACCGATCCTTCCTGACAAACCCGATCGGTACAGGACCTTACAAAGTCGATTCGTTCTCCGAGGGCGATCAGATTGTCTACTCGATTAACGACCGATTTCGGGAGCCCAACAAGCCGTATTTCTCCTCGGTGATGCTGCGGGGCGGCGGTGACGCCGCAACCACAGCGCAAGCAGTGTTGGAAGGTGGTGAGGCAGATCTGGCATGGAATGTTGTTGGAGACTCGCAGCTGCTACAGATCCTCGAATCGGCTGGAACGGGAGTCATAGGAACGGGTCCAAACAGCGCCGTTGAACACCTCGCGTTCAACTTTTCCGATCCTCAGATCGAAATCGAGGGCGAGCGTTCGAGCCTGCAGGCGCCACATCCGTTTCTCTCTGACCCGGTCGTCCGAGAGGCGATGACCCTGGCAATCGACCGGGAAGCAATTGCCAGTTTCTATCTCGGTGGCGACCTCGAACCAGTGGCGGTGAACATCCTGAACGGGGTCGTGGCCATGGAGTCGCCGAACACAGAGCATGAATTCGACATTTCGCGTGCTAACCAGCTGCTCGACGACGCCGGATGGATCTGGACGGGAGATGTCCGCTCGAAAGATGGGACCGAATTATCGGTTGCCTACCACACCACCGTCGGTGGCCCACGGCAGCGGACACAGCACGCTGTGAAGGAAAGCTGGGAATCGATTGGGATCCGGGTACAACTGGGCCAGTTCGACCGGTCGAACTTTTTTGCTGCAGATCCCGTGAATGATCCTGACGGGGTCCACTACGCCAAGTTCTATTGTGACGTCCAGATGTTTTCGATGACGGTCAATACCCCGATGCCACTCGAATTCATGGTGAACTGGTATGCCGGTCCGGAGCACGGAAACGTGGCTCAACTGGCGAATGGCTGGCAGGCGTTCAACATTCAGCGATATATCAACCCTCGGTTCGACGCACTATATGAGGCAGCGATGGCCTCGACCGATGCGTCCAGGGTGGTTGAGCTGTTCATCGAGATGAACGATATGCTCGTCAATGAGTTCGTCGTCGTGCCGCTTGTAACCCGTGTCTCCGAACTCTATGCGATCAGCAACCGCCTCCTGCACGAAAACGTGGCCGCCAGCCCGTGGGAGCCGCTGTACTGGAACATCGCCAACTGGCGAACGGCGGAGATTTGACGAGGCAGCCCGGCAGCGCGTGCTACTGAGCTGACCCGACGGGCGAACCGGCTACGAAAGTGTGCGGTTTAGACCTGGTGCCGGAGTCAGAATTGGTGTGGGCCCGGCAGGGGTTGCCGCGGCATCGTTCGGGCTTACTGGCGAAGACGCCGGGACGATCGCGAAGAACCACGCCGTTGCAGGAATATCTCCTCGATTCTGATAGGTGATGTCCGAGCCGAGGCCGGCAGCGGACGCTTCTCCGACCTCGATTTGGGCGCGGCCGTCGATCAGCTGGGTGCGTGCCCCGCTTGATTTGCGTACGCGTATCTCCCCGTCCGAACCGGTCACATCGATCGAGCCGCCTGCAACCCAGCTGAGCTCGATGCCTTCCACGTCCTCACTCGCGAGTGTCGACCCGGGTTGCAGCAACGCATGGCCGAACGAAAGCGTCACGCGATTGCCTACTCCCTTTAGCTTGATTCCACTCCAGACCGTCCCACTCAATGCCGTATTTGCATGGTCCCCTGCGGTCTCGAAGATTGGCGGCCCAAACTCGAGTGCGAGGATCGTGGCTCCGCGATTGTTCGCGCCCCAAATACGAAAGTCTGTGTTGGCAGGGAGGAAGACCGCTTCTAGAGGTTCAAGGGCGACGGCCACATCGGTTGCAACCGGAATGGGTTCGGCAATCTGGTCCTCGCTCGATTGCCAGATCATCGCCGACGTGGTCTTCGAACTTGCGACGTTCAGGAATGCATCTCCCTCAGTGACGATCAGCAGCAGATGCCGAACGGGATTGCTGATGGGTTCGGAGGCAGGTGTTAGGTGAAGTTTCTGCACTCTGGAGATCATTGTGTTCATACTGAAGGGAAGGTCGATCGACAAAGATGGATAGATTTTCAGCTGACCAGAGATCGGGGCCGTGGACCAGCGTTGGATAATCATGCCTCGTTCAATCCGCAGGAATTCGAGCGTTCCAAACAGCTCGACCGAGTCGATACGGATATCCGCAAATGTGCCGAACTGGCCGTTGTCTACTGAAAGGGTCACCGAAACCATGTCAATTCCGAGTGAGACTGATTCCGCCTCGACCTGCATTCCCGGTGCGAGCTGCCGCACCGTGTCGAGATGGCTCAGCAGATCGTCGCTGGTCCCCGACCAGGAGCTACCAGGCTGATGTGTGGCGAAATCGGGATGCAGTAGTCGGCGGATCGATGCATCGTCGCCATGCTCGAGATACAGGTTTACTCCGCGGTAGAACGCCGCAGCGGTTTCTTCGGCCTTTGGGTCCGGAACAGCCTGGATCGAGGGAGACCTGGGAGTCTCCAGCGCCCACAGCTGGCTGAGCACAAATCCGCTCATCAGGGTCAGGACGATCGAGGTGACGATGGTTGCGTGACGCATAGAAATCCCCCTCCCGAATGGTCAACTTCGGGCGAATCATCGTTTATGAATCTGTTTTCCTGTGTTACATGGCTAACTGGTGAATGGATGACCGATGTGGTGTCTGCACAGAGGCGGGGCTCTCAGGGTGATACCCGAATGCCTCGAGACAGAGCTCATGACGATCCTCCGGTGTTGCTGGACCCTGCATAGGCCCAGAGTGTGGCCACGAGTTCTGACTCCACAATCAGCGATGTGCCGATGAATAGCGTGCCATGCAGGACGATTGGGGAGACCGCGACCTGTCCGCCCATTTCGAGCTGCTCGCTCCAGAGCACCGAGCCATCGGCTGCAGATATGGCTGAGACGCCGTAGGCCGTATCGACGACGTACACAACGTCATCGATCACGATCGCTGAGCTGCTCAAGCTGACGTGCATCGCGCGCGCTCGCCAGCGTTCCGCTCCGGTCGACTGGTCGAGGCTCACAATGTTGCCGAGCGCGGTGGTGACGAGAACGCTTTCGCCGGAGACTGCAGGGGAGGAAAGGAGCGGCAGGTCGTCGTCAATCGGCGCCTTCCAGATTTCCTCTCCCGCAGAGAGATCGAGCGCGTAGATTGTGCGGTCGAGCGAGCTGCCCGCGAACACGCGTTGTCCGCCGATGGACGGACCCGATTCGAGCGAGCTCATGGCGAACGTCCATTTCGGCGTACCACTGCCCGCGTCGAATGCCATGATTCCCGGTTTTCCGCCAAGCGAGTCTGGGGATTGCCATCTCTCGTTGCCGGTGAGAGGATCGAATGCGTAGATCCGGACACCCTCGGTTAGCCCTACCAGTCCGCTGCCCAGGATGACCGAGTCATTCCGCACCGCGACCTGCAACGAAACCTGGTACGGTGCAACGGCAATAAAGAGCGTTTGATTTGCGTAAACGGGAGCGGACGACCAACCCCCCTGCAGATCTGCTCGCCAAAGTTCGTCTCCGGTTTCGGCAGCGAGGGCATAGAGACCTCCGCCGGTGTCACTGGCATAGACGATTCCGTCGATCACGGCGGGTGTGGTGGCAGCCGGGCTCTCAGTGGGAAACCGCCAGCGCTCGGCACCGCTCACGAAATCGATGGCGACGATCGATCCCGAACCGTCCGCATCCGAGCCGAACTCCGATCCACCGCCGATGAAGAGTGTGTCGCCCACCAGGGCGGGCGTACTGACTCCACTCCTGCCGGCGTCGAAGCTCCATCGCATTTCCAGTTGCTGGGAAAGACCCGGACCCGGCATGACCCCGGTTCGTTCGGCGTTGCCTCGATCCATCGGCACGTCAAAGATGGTCGGCGGCGCCGGGATGAAATTGGCGTCATTGGCCACCTGAAACCCGTCTCGCCGCTCGGTAATCAGGTAGTAGGTGGAAGCGACTGCTGCAAAGATCAGAAGCGTGGCAGCGATCGAGACCAGCAGCCGGCGCCGGATGGCCAGCTCACTCGAGAAGTCGTGCAGCTTCGCACTGACCTGCGAGGGAGGTCCGTCCGCAATGGTGCCGTTTCTTATTGCTGGTTCCGGGATCGGCTGGACGGTGGCCCCGCCGATAGCCTCCAGAAACCGGTTCTCGAATTGGCGGGAAAACTCGGCACTCGCGGGCCGCGCGTCATCGACTCGCGTCAAGCGGGAGATTGTTTCGACGAGCGTCGGATCGATGTCTTCTTTCGTCAGCCCGGATTGAGCGTTGCTTTCGCTAACAATGGAATTCCAGTAGTCCCCAACTCGGTTCGATTCGGAAGATGGATTAGCTCTCCACATGGTTTGGTCCCTTGTCTGGTTCAACGCCCATCAATGCCCGGAGTTGAAGCAGCGCCCGATGCTGGGTTGCTCTGACCGCTTCGTGGCTTTTACCTAAAATGGTGGCGATCTCTTTGTCGGTGAACTCCTGCAACCGGAGCTCGACGACGTCTCGTTGCTGCTCAGTCAGTTTCGTCAGAAGCGCGGAGATATACAGATGATCTGTCGCCGCGATTGCCGACTCTTCCGGCGATCTCTGTTTGTCTTCGATATCACTGGCCCAGTCGAGGGGCTGTACCGGTTTCGATTTTCGCCAGACGTCGACCACGACGTTGTGGGCAATGACAAAGAGCCATGAGCGAAAACCGTCGCGATCCTTGCACGACCTGAGATTCTCGAACGCTCGCATAAAAATCGTCTGGGTGGCATCTTCGGCTGCTTCGCGGTTTTGCAAGCGGCGATGGCAGTAGCGGTGGACCGGATCCCGGTACCGCTCGAAAATCGCCAGAAAGGCCGCTGGATCGGCAAGTGCTTGCTCGACGAGCTCTCGATCGGTCAACTCAGTGACTCGCATGAGATAGGCTGGTACCGGTTGTGCCTGAAGCACGCTCACTTGATCGCTCCGGGATTAATGCGAATCCAGTATACCGAGGTAGACGGTGGAGCAGCCGATCTGTGACGCGACGTCAGTTCCTTGCGGGATACTCAGGACCATGGTGTGCAAAGGGTCCTGAAGTAAGGCGGCGAGCAAGAGTTTCCAAACTCAGTTGGGCCGTCTGTTCGAACCGGGCTGAGTCTGGGACGTTGCTTGGGCAGCGAGGAACATATGAAGCAATAGCGTGAACGAAACAAGCCCGGAAGCTGCTGCTCCCGGGCTTGTTGCTGCTGATTGTCAGCGATTAGTTGTAGCGGTCGTAGCCGCCGCCGCTGCTCGCCCGGCGTTCCTGGAAGCACTCACGGCAATAGACTGGCTTGTCCATTGTCGGGACGAACGGAACTTCGGTCTGCTTGCCACAGTTGCTGCAAACGGCCGGGTGCATGGTGCGCTCGGCACGGTATCCGCCGCCGCCGCCGCCACCACCATAGCTGTCTCCACCATAGCCGCCTTCGTTGCGCTGCGCTTTTCGAGCGGCTCGGCAGGCTGGGCATCGCTGCGGCTCGGTGTAGCCGCGCTCGGAATAGAACGACTGCTCGCCGGCAGTGAATGTGAATGTCTGGCCGCAATCGCGGCATGTCAATGTTCGGTCCACGGAAATCTCTTCTCCTCAATCGGTGCAGTGGAAACACTCCACTGCAAAAACGTTCTGGGTTTGCTCTACTCGTTCAGTACTCTCTGGCCGGCGCACTCCTTTGCGTTCGTGTTGCTGCTACCGGTGGCGGAACGTAATACGTCCGCGGGTAAGGTCATAGGGTGACAGCTCAACAGTGACACGATCTCCTGGAAGGACTCGGATGTAGTTCTTCCGCATTTTTCCAGCGAGATGGCCGAGAACGGACTGGCCGCTTTCCAGCTCGACGGTAAACATCGCGTTTGGCAGAGCGTCTTTCACCCGGCCTTCGACAGCGATGGCGTCTGGATTGGTACGTGGCCCACGTTCCTCGGTAGCGACGGCCCCTACTGGCTTCTTCGCTGGCGGTTTTCGATACACAGTTTTTCTAGGTTTGGGCATGCTGCTCCTCATGATCAGGCGCTGGTGCGGTTGGGAGATCGTCTTTGGCCACTGTGGCTGCGGGTTTATCGTTTGCCTGCATCCACGCTCGCACAGCTGACTGTTCCTTGGAAGCCATCCACTCCGACGGGTCCGACCGGATCGCACGAAACACGTCAACCATCTCACTATGAGACAGTGTGCACTGGCTAATCATCGACGGATGATCGGGGTCGGGGTCACCGGTCGAATTACAGACATCGACACGCACGCACCAGAGTCGAGGGGCGTCCGGGTTTCGAGCTGGAGACACCAGGAACTTGCGGAGCCAGCCAATGGCCGCAACATGGACACCGAGACCGGGCTGCGTACGAAACTGAACGAGTTCGTATACCGCCGTCATTCTGGCCGTCCGCTATGCTGGAACCGACCGGGAAGGGGTCGTCCGA
>JBGTJM010000558.1:0-11376 GCA_041745115.1 Thermomicrobiales bacterium | reverse complement strand
CGCAATCGCGATCGTGATCCCCCGCTCCCGCTCCTCCGGCGCATTGTCAATGCTGTCAAATGACCGGAAGTTCGCCTCCCCCTTCAACGACAGGGTCTTCGTGATCGCCGCCGTCAACGTCGTCTTCCCATGGTCCACGTGCCCAATCGTCCCGACATTGATATGCGGCTTCGTGCGCTCGAATTTCTGCTTGCCCATTCTGTGGTTCCTTTCTCAAAAACTCACTACTCACCCGACTGTGACAGCCGCCTGCCCCGATCTCATCCCTAACGACGTGCTTTCGCCACCATCTCTTCCTGCAGGCTCGATGGCATTGGCGCGTAATGGTCAAACTGCATCGAGTATGTCGCACGGCCTTGCGTAGCCGACCTCAGATCCGTGGCATACCCAAACATCTGAGACAACGGCACGAACGCTCGAACAACCTGGGCTCCGGCCCTCATCTCCATACCCTGAATCTGACCTCGCCTGGAGTTCAGGTCTCCGATTACATCACCCATGAAGTCCTCTGGCGTCGTGCATTCGACTTCCATAATTGGCTCGAGCACAACCGGCTTCCCTCGCCTCACCGCTTCCTTCAAGGCCAGCGAACCTGCGATCTTGTAGGCCACTTCTTTGGAGTCAACATCGTGATAGGAACCGTCGACCAGCGTCGCCTTGATATCGACCAGCGGATAGCCAGCCTGGCCACCGGTGGTCATCGCCTCACGGATCCCCTGATCGACCGGCGCTATGAACTCTCGCGGAATCGCACCACCAACAATCTTCTCCGCGAACTCATACCCTGCGCCTCGCTCCTGCGGCTCAAATTCGACCACCGCATGCCCGTACTGTCCAGCTCCACCAGTCTGACGAACATGTCGACCTTCAGCCCGCACCGGAACGGTAATCGTTTCCTTGTAGGCAACCTGGGGCCGCCCCACATTGGCGTCAACTCTGAACTCTCTCAGCAGTCGATCGACAATGACTTCGAGATGGAGCTCGCCCATCCCATCGATGAGGGTCTGACCCGTTTCTTCATTAGATCGCACGCGAAACGTCGGGTCTTCCTCGGCCAGCCGCCCAAGGGCAGCACCCATCTTGTCCTGATCGGGCCGGGTTTTCGGCTCGATTGAGACGGAAATGACCGGTTCAGGAAACGTGATCGACTCCAGGACAATCGGTTTACCTGGATCACACAAGGTATCGCCGGTGAACGACGACTTCAAGCCGATGATTGCGCAAATATCCCCGGCGCCAACGGATTGGACTTCCTCTCGGTGATTGGCATGCATCTTGAGCAGCCGGCCAATCCGCTCCCGGTCGCCCTTCGATGAGTTGAGCGCATAACTTCCCGACTCAAGCGTGCCCGAGTACACGCGCACGTAAGCAAGTTTCCCGACATGAGGATCCGACTGAATCTTGAAGACGAGTCCGGAAAACGGCTGACCATCCTCGACAGAGCGAACTTCCTCGGCATCCGTCTTTGGATTCGTGCCCTGCACCGGCGGAACATCATGTGGCGAGGGCAGATAATCGACGATCGCGTCCAGCATCTGCTGCACACCCTTGTTCTTCAGGGCACTGCCGCAAAGCACAGGCACGAGCGATCCTTTGAGAGTCGCTGCGCGCAATCCAGCTCGAAGCTCAGCAGTCGAAATTGGTTCATCGTCGAGGTACCGAAGCATCAGCTCCTCATCAGTTTCAGCGATCAACTCAGTGAGGTGATGCCTGGCCTCAGACGCTGCTGCCACCATGTCCGCTGGAATCTCAGTTTTCTCGATATTCTGGCCAAGATCATCGTGGAAAATGAACGCGCACTCGTCCAGTAAGTCGACCACACCGAGAAACTCTGTCTCAGCTCCAATTGGAAGTTGGACCGGGCATGGCTTGGCCTTGAGGCGGTCGACAATCATCTCGACCGTTCGTTCGAACGACGCTCCGGTCCGATCCATCTTGTTCACAAAGCAGAACCGGGGCACCGCGTACTTGTCAGCCTGCCGCCAGACCGTCTCAGACTGCGGCTCGACACCCGCAACGGCATCGAATACCACCACGCCACCATCGAGCACTCGCAACGAGCGCTCGACTTCTACGGTGAAATCAACATGCCCCGGGGTATCGATGATATTGATCTGATGGCCGTCCCAGTGGCACGTCGTTGCAGCCGAGGTAATCGTGATGCCTCGCTCACGCTCCTGCACCATCCAGTCCATCGTCGCCGCGCCCTCATGCACCTCACCAGGACGGTGAATGCGCCCGGTGTAGAACAGGATTCGCTCCGTAGTTGTGGTCTTTCCCGCATCAATATGGGCGATTATGCCTATATTGCGCGTCTTGGAAAGCGCGGACTGCTGCCGCGTATCAGGTCTTGTTGCCGTGCTCGTGCTCATGAACCAATGCTTTCCTTCTCTTGTCGACCGGCCTCACCATTGAGGCCACAGCAATGCACTACACCCAACCCGCTGAAACTAGTAACGGTAGTGCGCGAATGCCCGGTTCGCCTCGGCCATCCGATGAGTATCTTCGCGTCGTTTGATCGTTCCACCAACGCCATTTGATGCATCGAGCAGTTCACCAGCCAGCTTCTCATGCATGCTCCGGCCACTTCTGGCCCTCGCCGATGTCAGGAGCCACCGAATCGCCAGCGACTGCCGGCGCCGACCCTCGATCTGCACTGGAACCTGGTAGGTGGCGCCTCCAACGCGGCGCGGTTTCACTTCGAGCATCGGAGTCGCGTTTACAACTGCAAGTTCGAATACTTCAAGTGGATCACGTCCCGAGCGCTCACCAATAATCGCCATCGCGTCGTACATGATTCGCTCAGCGACACCTTTCTTGCCACGTTCCATGATCTTGTTGATGAAGCGCGCCACCAGTTCGCTGTCGTACTTTGCGTCCGGCATCGGCACGCGTGGCTCGATCTTCGTTCGTCTTGGCACTTTTCATTGCCTCCGCTGAGCGACCAGCGCTCGTTTCCTGTTACCCGGTCCGGCTTTGCCGACCGCCAAATCTCAAATCCCAAGCAGACGAAAAAGCGGTTGATGCTCGCCGCATCGTTCCGCTTTCTCAGTCGTACGTCTATCAGTTCCGCCGCACGGGGCTCAAGCTCGACCCGCAAGCGGGCCAACAAAAGGGTTAACCCTTTTTCGGAGCCTTCGTTCCGTACTTCGAGCGCGCTTTCTTGCGGTCGTCAACACCGCGGGCGTCCAGGGTACCACGCACGATGTGGTAACGGACTCCCGGGAGATCTTTGACCCGGCCACCCCGCACCAGCACCACTGAGTGCTCCTGAAGGTTATGCCCTTCACCCGGAATATACGCCGTGACTTCCATTCCATTGGAAAGGCGAACCCGGGCAATCTTGCGCAGCGCCGAATTGGGCTTCTTGGGCGTCATCGTCTTGACTTGCGTGCATACGCCCCGCTTCTGAGGTGCTCCCCCATGCGACTTTCGCGTACGACCCGCATATCGCCCTAGCGCATTGTTGGTAAATCCAAGCGCTGGCGATTTGGTCTTCTTCTGACTACTCTTCCGGCCCTTCCGGACTAACTGATTTATCGTCGGCACGACTTTCTCCTGACGAAACGAGAGGCCACGTTACCGTGCTCTGCGAAAACTGTTTCCCGCAGCTGCGGGGCCGCTCGCCTTGTAAGGCAATTCCGTCCAGACAACACGCCTGATCCAGAACCTCACAGCGCGGCCGCCTCGCGGCGGCCACAATCGAGCATTCTAAAACGCCTGGGCTAGCTGCGTCAAGGAAAACTCAACCCGAAATGCCTGTTCCGCCCAATCGGTTCCGCACTGCGCCTGCAATGCGGAACCTGCGGCGAAATCACAAACACCTAGTCTTCTGTGGAATGGGCCACGTCGTCGGCACCTTCACTCCACTCTGAGAATCCCTCGAGGTCGCCAGAACCAACTCCGCTGCCACCGTTGGCTGGCAACAGGCCAGCTTCCATGAGTTCGGACAGGTCCTCCTCGGAGGCTGCTTCAAGAACGGCAACCGGCGGACCGCCGTTTTCATCGGACATCGCAGAAATGTTCGCTTGTTCAACTGCAGAAGGCGGGAATCCTTTAGACAGCCGACCTGCTACGCCTGATCCCGCTGGAATCAGCTTCCCGATGATGACATTCTCTTTCAGCCCCCGCAGCGCGTCGACCTTTCCATTCACCGCAGCATCTGTGAGAACCCGAGTGGTCTCCTGGAACGACGCGGCGGCCAGGAACGAGTCCGTTTCCAGCGACGCCTTGGTGATTCCAAGGAGAACGGGCATTGCCGTTGCCGGTTCACCACCCTGTGCGAGCAGCTCCTCGTTGATTCGATTGAACTCGAATCGATCGATTCGCTCATCTTGTAAGAAGTCCGTATCTCCGGGATAGACAATGCTCACCTTCCGAAGCATCTGCCGGCAGATCACCTCGATGTGCTTGTCGTTGGTGTTCACCCCCTGGGAGCGATACACTTTCTGAACCTCGTCAATGATGTAGCGCTGGACATCGTCCCGACCGCGCGTCAGCAGAACCTGCTGCGGATCGCGAGCGCCATCGGTAAGCTGTTGACCAGGGGTCGCGATCTCACCCTCTTCGACGTAAATCTGGTACTGGACCGGTACCGGATATTCTTCCCGCTCCTCGCGCTCGTTTCGGACATAGACCGTCCGGTCATCCAGGAAGAAAGTGCCATCGATCGGCGAATACCGCTTCTCACCTTCCGCATTTTCGGCGATCGCGGTCTTATCCTTAGTCACCGAATCCAGATCCACCAGCAGCGGCGTCCAGCCCTCTTCCAGCACCATGGTGAAAGAATCCTGCTCGGTACTGGTAATGATCAGTTTCCGCCCTTCATCCGATCGCTCGAATGTAACAACACCTTCTCGCTCGGCCAGCAACGCGGCACCCTTTGGCTGCCTCGCTTCGAAAAGCTCTTCTACCCTCGGCAGACCGGTGGTAATGTCCGCTCGGGCCACTCCACCTGTATGAAAGGTGCGCATCGTCAGTTGCGTTCCTGGCTCTCCGATTGATTGCGCCGCAACGATACCAACGGCTTCACCAAGCTCCACAATCTTTCCAGTGGCCAGATTGCGGCCATAGCAGAGCTGACACACTCCATGCACCGATTCACAGGTCATCACCGAGCGCACCTTCACCTCCTGGCGCGCTTCGATAACTTCGGCGACGATATCCCGAACCCCTCCATCCTCGAGCTCGACATTGTCCGAGAGTTCGTCTCCTCGGTCAGCTATCAGCTCGCCAGTCTCAGGGTGATAAACGGGTGCCGCAAGCACACGACCTGTCGCCTTGGCTCGAAAGTCGTCCGCGTTGATCTCCTTGCCTTCGGTATCCAGCCACTCGATGGTCAAGCCCTGCTGAGTCCCGCAGTCTTCGATCTTGACAATCACATCCTGAGCCACGTCCACGAGCCGCCGGGTCAGATACCCTGAGTCCGCTGTGCGCAATGCTGTATCAGCGAGCCCCTTGCGTGCTCCGTGCGTGGAAATGAAGTACTCCAGAACAGTCAGACCCTCTCGGAAGTTCGACTTGATCGGAATCTCGATGATCTTTCCTTGCGGATCGAGCACGAGACCTCGCATTCCTGCCATCTGACTGATCTGATTCATGTTTCCCTTCGCGCCTGAGTCGGCCATCATGTAGACCGAGTTCTGACCCCGAAGGAGATTCTCGACATCACGTTGCAACTCGTCTCGGCACTCATTCCAGATCACTTCGAGCTCACGCAGACGCTCATCGTCAGTCACTAGTCCACGCTTGTATTGCCGTTCGATCTGATCTGCTTCCTCTTCCGCCTTGCGCAGCAGCTCGGGTTTGGTTTCCGACAGGATGACGTCCTCGACGGCAATGCTCATTCCACCCTTCGTCGAAAACTCGAATCCGACTCGCTTGATCGCATTAACGACCTCAGCTGTCTCATAGGGATCGCTGAAGTGCCTGAAGCAATCCGCGACAACCTTGCGAAGCTGCTTTCGATCCATCACGAAGTTGTAATACTTGCCCAACGTCGGTGGCAGCACGAGATTGAATATCGCACGACCAACCGTGGTGTCGATCATGTGCTCAACGCCACCGTCTCGGTCAGTACGCACCTTCACGCGTGCCTGCACATCGACGACGCCAGAGTCATATGCGAGCCGAACCTCCTCGAGTGAAGAAAAGACCTTCCCCCACCCTTTCGGCAGCGTGCCGTTCGCATAATCCAGTTCGAAGTCGCGCTCGCTCGTCATGTAATAACAGCCGAGCACGATATCCTGCGTCGGTGAAACGATCGGCTCACCATTGGACGGTGCGAGGAGGTTTCGCACGGACAGCATCCGCTCTCTGGCCTCCTGCTGAGCTGGTCGAGAGAGCGGCACGTGCACAGCCATCTGGTCGCCATCGAAGTCGGCATTGAATGCTGTGCACACTAGCGGATGAATCTGGATCGCGGAACCTTCGATAAGGCGAACACGAAACGCCTGGATACCCAGTCGGTGCAGCGTCGGCGCGCGGTTCAGGAGAACCAGATGGTTCTGGATGACTTCCTCCAGCACCTCCCAGACGCGCGGATCGACTCGCTCCACCAGCCGTTTTGCGGCTTTGATATTGTGGGCGTGACCACGCTCCACAAGCTTTCGCATAACAAATGGCTTGAAGAGTTCCAGCGCCATCCGCTTCGGCAGTCCGCACTCGTCCAGATCAAGATCAGGACCTACCACAATCACCGATCGGCCAGAGTAGTCCACACGCTTTCCGAGCAGGTTCTGCCGAAATCGGCCTTGCTTGCCCTTCAACATGTCGGAAAGGCTCTTCAGCTTGTGTTTGCCCGAGCCCGAAACGACTCGCCCACGGCGACCGTTGTCAATGAGTGCATCAACGGCCTCCTGCAGCATGCGCTTCTCGTTGCGCACGATGATGTCCGGCGCTCCAAGCTCGATCAATCGCTTCAGGCGGTTATTTCGGTTGATCACTCGACGATAGAGATCGTTCAGGTCAGAAGTCGCAAACCGGCCGCCATCGAGTTGAACCATTGGCCGCAACTCGGGCGGGATGACGGGCAACGCCGAAAAAATCATCCACTCTGGCCGGTTCCCACTCTTGCGCAGCGCTTCCACAACACGCAGACGCTTCGTTGCTTTCTTTCTCTTCGCATCCGAGGTGGCCTGCATCTCTTCTCGCAGCTGAATTGCCAGCTTGTCGAGGTCAACAGTCTCTACGAGATATTCATGCACCGCCTCTGCGCCCATTGCCGCTCGAAATACACCATGGGGCACAACCTCGTTCAGCTCCCGATACTGAGTCTCTGTAAGGATTTGCAGAACCTTCAGATCGGAAACCGCCTTGACCGCCTCATCACGCTCCCGCTCGGCCTCTCGAACCTGATCGTTGAGCGCAGTCTCGATCTTGTTTCGGGCCTCATCCAGGGCATCAGACAGCTGGTCGCGCTCGGCTCCGGCCAGCGCCTCACTTCCACTTGCCTCGTACTCTGAAGATGTCTCAACCTTCTCGACGAGTTTCTCGTACGCGTCTTTCAGGGAAACGACACGATCTTCATTGATCGCCTCTCCGGTCTTGACAATAACCGAGCCCTGGAACTCGACCGGTTTTCGGACCGACTTGTTCATTCGCGTCTCGAGCGACTTGAGTACCTTCTTGTATTCAGCTTCAATTTCGGCGAGCTTCGCTTCGCGGGTCACGACAATCGCTTTGACCGATTTCGCTTTGCCCTCTGTGAGCGTTTCAATGCGAGTCCCGGTCGACTCTGCCAGCTCTCCGATTTCTGCATCAGCCCGAGCTCGCAGCTCTTCTACGGTCTCCTCATGAACGTCATTGATTTCCTGGATTGCCTGAGCCTTCGCTTCCTCATCTACCTGCGTCACCAGATAGGAGGCGAAATACAGCACTCGCTCCAGGTTCCGAGGCGAAATATCGAGGAGCAATCCAAGCCGGCTAGGAGTGCCCTTCACGTACCAGATATGGGCCACTGGTGCTGCAAGCTCGATATGCCCCATCCGGTCTCGCCGAACCTTCGATCGGGTAACCTCCACGCCACACTTGTCGCATACCGTGCCGGCGTGTCGAATTCGCTTGTACTTTCCGCAATAGCACTCCCAGTCCTTGGTAGGACCAAAAATGCGCTCACAGAACAGCCCGCCATGCTCTGGTTTCAGAGTCCGGTAGTTGATCGTTTCAGGTTTGGTCACTTCACCGAACGACCAGCCCCGAATCGCTTCTGGCGATGCCAGACTGATACGAATAGCATCGAAATTATTGACGTCGAGCAATCGGCTACGATCGCGACGGTCGTTGCGACCTGCGGGCCGGTTGAACCGTGGCTGCGCGAAGGACCCACTGCTCTGATCGATCTGGGATCGGGTTGCGTAATCCAATATCATCCCTCCGTGCTTGTGTTCGTTTCCAAAATTTCAGGCGTCCGGACGGGCAGTCGTACTCCGGCTCCGGGCCTACGACTTGCCAGGCATCCGGCCAGCGAAACCTACTCTTCAGTTCGTTCGAATCCGCTCAGGTTAATGCGGTCGAGGTTTGCCAGCAGGTCCCGAGCAGTGTCCTCGGTGAAATCGATCGTCTCCTCGTTGTCGTTGATCACATCAATTGACAGACCCAGACTCCGCAGTTCTTTGACCAGAACCTTGAACGACTCTGGCACGCCTGCCTCGCCAATCTCGTCACCCTTGACGATCGCTTCGTATGTTTTGACTCGACCGATCGTGTCATCCGACTTGACCGTCAGCATTTCCTGCAACGTGTAAGCCGCCCCGTATGCTTCGAGCGCCCACACTTCCATCTCACCAAATCGCTGGCCACCAAACTGCGCCTTTCCACCAAGGGGCTGCTGAGTCACCAGCGAGTAAGGCCCGGTCGACCGAGCGTGGATCTTGTCTTCCACCAGGTGGGCCAGCTTCAACATGTAGATGACGCCGACGGTCACTGGTCGATCGAACTTTTCGCCAGTTCTTCCATCATAGAGATCGACTTTCCCATCGGGCGGCAACCCTGCCTCTTCAAGAGCCTCCCTGATCTCTTCCTCACGAGCACCGTCAAACACCGGTGTCGCCACTCGGTAACCAAGTTTGCTGGCGGCCCACCCAAGATGGGTTTCGAGTACCTGGCCAAGGTTCATCCGTGAGGGCACCCCAATCGGATTGAGAATGATGTCCACCGGCGTGCCGTCAGGCAGGTATGGCATGTCCTCGATTGGCAGGATTCGGCTGATCACGCCCTTGTTTCCGTGGCGCCCAGCCATCTTGTCGCCTTCAGAGATCTTTCGCTTCTGCGCAATGCTGACTCTCACCATTTGCAGCACGCCAGCTGGCAGCTCATGATCGCTGCTTTCGTCTCGCTTGAACGTCTTTACGTCAATGACTTTACCGTGAACACCGTGCGGCACTCTCAGCGAGGTGTCCTTTACCTCACGAGCTTTCTCACCGAAGATTGCGCGCAGCAGCCGTTCCTCCGCGCTCAGCTCGGTTTCACCTCGAGGTGTGACTTTCCCGACCAGGATGTCATTCGGTTGGACCTCTGCGCCGATACGGATAATCCCACTCTCATCGAGGTTGGCCAGACTCTCCTCGCCAACATTGGGAATGTCTCGCGTGACCTCCTCAGGTCCCAGCTTCGTGTCACGGGCTTCAGTCTCGTACTTCTCAATATGAATTGAGGTGAAAACATCGTCACGCACGAATCGCTCGCTTACGAGGATCGCGTCTTCGAAATTCCCCCCCTCCCATGGCATGAACGCCACAATGACGTTCTGACCAAGGGCCAGCTCACCACGCTCCGTCGAAGATGAGTCTGCCAGGATATGCCCGACTTCCACTCGCTGACCGGGAATCACGCTGGGCCGCTGATTGATGCACGTGTCCTGATTTGATCGAACAAACTTCCTCAGATTGTAGACATGCTCTTGACCGTCATCATCCTTCACCACGATCGTTCGGGCCGAAGCAGAAGTGACCTCTCCCGCGTGGCGGGAGACGAGTACCTGCCCAGAGTCACGGGCTGCCTGCAGCTCAACTCCCGTTCCGATAATCGGCGCCCGAGGCTGCACCAGTGGCACGGCTTGACGCTGCATATTCGCACCCATGAGCGCCCGGTTGGCGTCGTCGTGCTCCAGAAACGGAATCAGCGATGTCGCCACCGACACCACTTGCTTCGGTGAAATGTCCAAATAGTGAACGGTCTCCGATGGAATCACCGGAAAGCGGTGACCACCTCCAACTCGAACGGTCACCTGATCTTCAACAATTCTGTCGTTTTCGTCCAGCTGGGTATTCGCCTGGGCAATGGCGACCTTCTCTTCCTTATCGGCCGAGAGGTAGTCAATAATGTGGGATGCAAGTGGCTTGATTGCGACGCGCGGAACACCAGACTTCTGAATCTTCTTCCACACTGCATCGTCGATGACGGTACCCTTCTCGACAACCGCTTTTGCGGCTCCTTCCGGCTTGACATCTTCCCGCAGAATCTGACCGATCGGTTCGACAATTGGCTCGTCGACCATCAGCGCCGAAACAACGCGCCGATATGGGGTTTCGATAAATCCGTACTCGTTGATCTTTCCATAGGTCGCCAGCGATCCAATAAGCCCGATGTTGGGACCCTCAGGAGTTTCAATCGGGCAGATCCGACCATAGTGAGAAGGATGCACGTCACGAACGTCGAATCCAGCTCGATCCCGGCTCAAGCCACCAGGGCCCAGCGCAGACAGACGGCGCTTGTTGGTCAGCTCCGCCAGCGGATTTGTCTGATCCATAAACTGAGAGAGCTGGCTGCCTCCGAAGAACTCACGAACCGCCGCCATAACCGGCCGCGTCGTGCTGATGAGTGACTGAGGCGTAACGGTCTCCTGATCGACAATGGTCATCCGTTCCCGGATACCCCGCTCCAGTCGCTGGAACCCGGTGCGGACATGCATTTGGATCAGTTCACCAACTGCTCGAATACGCCGATTCCCGAGGTGGTCGATGTCATCGTCACGACCGATTCCGTTATCGAGCCTGATCATCTCCCGGATGATTTCAACCAGATCTTCATTTGTCAATATCCGGCTCGTGATTTGCGCTGGAGTCCCGACATCCTCAGGATGAAGCCGCTGGTTCAACTTAAATCTGCCGACTCGCGCAAGGTCGTATCGTCGTTCGTTGAAAAAGAGGTTCTCCAGCATATTTGCAGCGTTCTCGCGCGTCGGCGGATCGCCGGGTCGAAGCCGCCGGTACAACTCGATCAACGCTTCTTCGCGTGTAGAGGTGCTTTCCTTTTCAACAGTCGATTGAATGAATTGCCGGTCAGGGTTGGTGTCGACATCGGCGAACAACGAAAGTAGCTCTTCATTGCTCTCATAGCCAATGGCCCGGAGCAATATCGTCACCGGCATCTTTCGCT
>JBGTJM010000557.1:0-6040 GCA_041745115.1 Thermomicrobiales bacterium | reverse complement strand
AGGGTTCGCATCCATTCGACGTCCCATTGGTCATCCGACATCTCTGATCCATCGGGGCTAAGCCAGGTCAGGTCGCGGATGTCTGATCCTCTGATTCGCCGGCCCTGGAAGAATTTCGGTCGCCTCAAACTCGGGTGATCCCTTCTCAAGGCGATGAGGCGGCTTGTAAACGTTAGCAACTGTTTTTGCTCGCTCGTCAGATTCCAGTCGATCCAGCTGATCTCATTGTCCTGAGCGTAGGCATTGTTGTTTCCATGTTGGGTTCGCCCTAGCTCGTCACCGGCGTTGATCATCGGAACCCCTTGAGAGAGCAACAGGGTCGCCAGCAGGGTGCGTTGCTGGCGCGCTCGTAGTGCGTTGATTTCCGGGTCGTCGGTGGGACCCTCGTGTCCAAAATTCAGCGACAGGTTGTCGTCAGCTCCGTCTCGATTGTCTTCACCGTTTGCCTCGTTGTGCTTTTGCTCGTAAGAGACGAGGTCCGCAAGCGTATATCCGTCATGAGCGGTAATGAAATTGATGCTGGCATACGGTCGACGACCATCACTCTGGTACAGGTCGGACGAGCCTGTTAGGCGAAACGCGATCTCCGCCGCGTGCCGCTCGTCGCCTCTCCAGAATCCTCGAACGGCATCGCGATATCGGCCGTTCCACTCCGCCCAGAGCACCGGGAAGTTGCCGACGTGGTAACCCCCTTCGCCGACATCCCATGGCTCGGCTATCAATTTGACTTGAGACAAAACCGGGTCCTGATGAATGATGTCGAAAAATGCTGACAGGCGATCGACATCGTACAGCTCTCTGGCCAGCGCCGAAGCCAGATCGAACCGGAATCCGTCGACATGCATGTCGAGCACCCAGTACCGCAGAGAATCCATGATGAGTTGAAGCGCCTGAGGGTGACGGGCGTTGAGCGTGTTGCCAGTACCGGTATAGTCCATGTAGTGCCGCAGGTCACCTTCGACCAGCCGGTAATAGGCGAGGTTATCGATCCCCCGAAATGAAAGCGTAGGTCCGAGATGGTTTCCCTCAGCGGTGTGGTTGTAGACCACGTCCAGGATGACCTCGATACCGGCCTCGTGGAGTGACTTTACCATCTCCTTGAATTCACGAACCTGGCTACTGCATGAGTCGCTGCTGCTGTAGCGGGAATCTGGTGAGAAGAAATTGACAGTGTTGTATCCCCAGTAGTTCGAGAGACCTTTCTCAACCAGATCCTTGTCATTAAGGAACGCGTGAACGGGAAGGAGCTCCACGGCCGTCACTCCCAATCGCTGCAAATGGGCGATCGAAGCCGGATGAGCCAGCCCCGCATACGTTCCACGCAGCTCAGGATCGATAGCAGGATGCTGCGCGGTGAACCCTTTCACGTGAACTTCGTAGATGACCGATCGATGGAGCGGGGTGCCGGGGCTCACGGTAGTGCCCCAGTCGAAGGCGGGATCGACGACAACGCTCTTTGGCATCCCCCATCCAGAATCATTGAGATCCGCAGTTAGATCCGCATCCGGCAGGCCACCAGGCGCATACCCAAATACGGGGGCTTCCCAATTCACCTCGCCCGAAAGTGCTTTGGCGTAGGGATCCACCAGAAGCTTCGCGTGGTTGAAGCGATGACCCTCGTGAGGAGCATACGGGCCGTCGACCCTGTAGCCATATCGCTGCCCTGGTACCACGTCAGGCAGGTACGTATGCCAGACGTGAGCGGTCGTTTCGGTGATGCCGATTTGAGTCTCGTTGTCCTCTTCGTCGAAAAGGCACAACGTCACAGCGGTCGCATTCTCGCTAAAAAGCGCGAAATTCGTTCCGTTTCCATCCCAGTTTGAACCCAGCGGGTAGGGCGTACCTGGCATTGGTCGCCCCAGGTCGTTCTCAGGTTTACTCATCGTCGGTCCTCAGCAGGGGAGTTCGAATCACTATGGGTAAGGTCCCTGGCGAATCTCGCCCTGAGACCGCAGCCCAACGCCATGCAGTCAAAGCAGGCAGGAATCCGAACCCATTTTGCCATTCGCCAGATCGCTTCCAGATCACGTCGATCCACACAGCGGCTAGCATAGTACTCTCGGGGGACCCGATTGTGAAATGAATCACGATCCGCCCACCCCGTAGTTTTTCATGGCCTGTTCAAGACCGCACTGCCGAGCGGTCCGGATTTCAGAAAGATCGAACGTGCCCAGGACTTCAAGACTGACAAAACGCGAAATGGCTGAATTGCGGAAACTGGCAACAACTGGCGCCAAGGTTCCTTTGGCAACGTATCGCATCCAGGTACACAAGGACTTCCCGTTTTCAGCCGTGGAGAAGCTCGTTCCGTATCTCAAGGAACTCGGCATAAGTGATATCTATGCGTCTCCGATATTCGCGTCCACACCAGGGAGCATGCATGGCTACGATGTCACTGACTACCGTGAGATCAATCCTGAGCTAGGTGGGCCCACGGCGTTTGAGGCATTGACCGGTTCTCTGCGCGAACGTGGTTTGGGCCTCGTCCTCGATTTCGTTCCGAATCACATGGGGATCGCCGGGGGGAGCAACCTCTGGTGGCAGGACGTACTGGAGAACGGACGAACATCACCATATGCAGACCACTTTGATATCGATTGGCAACCCCTCAAACCAGAGCTTGAGGATCAGGTGCTCGTACCCGTCCTTGGAGACCATTTCGGTGTGGCGCTGGAGCGAGGCGAGTTGAAGCTTGAATATGAACAGGGATCGTTCACTGTCCGTTATTTCAGCACGCCGCTTCCCATATCTCCGCCAACGTATCCCCTGATCCTGACCCAGGTTCTGGACGCTGTGACGCCAGAATTCGAGCCCGAAGCGCTGCCAATTCTGGAATTGCAGAGCGTCACGGGCTCTTTCGAACGGCTGGCTCCAAACCATGCAACCGATCCTGAACACGTTGCTGAACGAATGCGGGAGCAGGTTGTTGGCAAGCATCGTCTGCAGCAACTGGCGGACGCAGAGACAGGCATACGAAGGGCCATTGACCGTGTGGTAGTCGCGATCAATGGCCAGCCAGGCCGTGCTGCCACGTTTGACGCCCTGGAAACGCTCCTCAACGCTCAGTCGTACCGACCTGCCTACTGGAGGGTGGCTGCCGAAGAAATCAATTACCGGCGGTTCTTTGCGATCAATGAGCTTGCCGCTATTCGACAGGAGATCCCTGTCGTGTTCGAAGAGTCACATGAAGCGCTCTTCCAGCTGCTCGGAAACGGCGTCGTCCGCGGAGTGCGTATTGATCATCCAGATGGATTGTGGGATCCGGCAGGATATTTCCGGGCTCTCCAGCAAGGAACCCTCCTAGCTCTGGCGAGAAAGGCTATCGAGTCGCGTCGTGGCAATCCGCTCGACGATGAGACGTGGGATCGCCTGAAACCCGAAGTCGAATCAACCTTGAGATCAGAGGATGTCGACGAGACGAGCTCGGCTGCTGTCGAGCCCTGTCTACATGTACTCGTCGAGAAGATCCTGGAGCCGGGCGAGCAGGTTCCAGACGATTGGCTTGTTTCCGGTACCGTCGGTTACGAGTTTGCCCGAGTCGTGACCGGGCTTTTCGTGGATAGTGCGAGTCGCAAGGACCTGGATGACTTCTACACCCGGTTTGTTGGTGAAAGATTTCGCTTCAGCAATCTCGTTTATGAGCAGAAGAAGCTGATCATGCGTGTCGCACTCGCCAGCGAGGTAAATGTGCTTGCCAGAACGCTCGACCGGCTGACCGAGCACGACCGCAAGACCCGGGACTACACCCTCAACAGTCTGCGAAGAGCGATGCGGGAGATCATTGCCTGTTTTCCAGTCTACAGAACGTACACCGTCTGCGGGAGCGGAGCAGTTAGCGCGCGAGATCGCAGGTACATCGAAACTGCGGTCAATGAAGCGTTGCGCCGGAATCCCGCAGAGGATCAAGGTGCATTCGAGTTCATCCGTAGTGCACTGCTCCTCGAGCAATCTGCCGACGCAACTCTGGAGCAAACTGCGGAAACCTGCGACTTCGTCATGAAGTTCCAGCAGCTTTCCGGACCGGTGATGGCCAAGGGTCTCGAAGACACTGCTTTCTATCGCTTCAATCGGCTGATTTCGCTGAACGAAGTTGGAGGCGACCCATCCACATTCGGCACTTCCGTGCCGGAGTTTCATCAGCAGTGTCTTTCGCGAGCCAGGCGATGGCCTGCTGCGATGCTAACTTCATCCACGCATGACACCAAGCGCAGCGAAGACGTTCGCGCCCGGATTAGTGCGATATCCGAGTCTCCTCGAGAGTGGAGGGCCGCCGTCAATCGATGGTCTCGCATGAATCGGCGCCACAAGACGCTTCTGCATGGTTCTCTGGCGCCCGACAGAAACGATGAATACCATCTGTACCAGGCGCTGTTGGGTGTCTGGCCATTTGCACCCAGCTTGCCGGACGACGAACTCATCGAGCGACTTGTCACCTACATGATCAAAGCTGTTCGAGAAGCACAGCTGAACTCCAGCTGGATCAATCCAAACGACGCATATGAAACAGCGCTCATCACGTTCGTCCGCGGGATTCTGAGACTGGGACGAAGAAACGGGTTCCCGGCAGAATTTCAGAAGATTGCAAGGCCAATTGGTCGCGCTGGTGCGTTGACGTCACTGTCTCAACAACTCTTGAAGCTCACCGCGCCCGGAGTTCCCGACATCTACCAGGGGACCGAACTCTGGGATTTCAGCCTGGTCGATCCAGACAACCGTCGGGAGGTTGACTACGATTTGAGAATCAGCCTTCTCGAGTCATTCTCGTCCCGTGAACTCGGGGTGGAGCTCGTCAGGGAACTACTGGAGAACTTGCGGATCGGTGCAGTCAAGCTCTACCTCACCACCCGAACCCTGAACCATAGAGCCTCCGATCCCGAGTTGTATGCCGAAGGAGACTACCAGCCAGTCGACGCTGAGGGACCACTTTCTGCTCATGTTGTGGCATTTCGTCGAACGCTTTCAGACCGGGAGATCGTCGTGGTGGCTCCTCGGTTGTGGCGAACACTGCTTGGAAAAACAGACCAGGCGCCTCTGAACGAGATCTGGAATGGAACGACCATCAGGCTACCCGAAAGAGACGCCGGCATGGAGTACATGGATTTGTTCACCGGGCAAACTCTGCAGACGGTTGACGCAAAGGACGGGAGCGAGCTGAACATGGCGGACATTCTTGCGGAGTTTCCAGTGGCTTTGCTTTGTCGGAATGCGGTGAACGGTGGAGCAAGTTCGACGATACGCGTCGAGTTGGAAAAGGACAGTTGATCATGGACTCACGCCTGCAACATCAGCCCGTGGAACTTGGAGCAAGTGTTCGCGCTGATGGGGTGGATTTCGGTGTGTGGGCGCCAAACGCTGCGACTGTCGATGTCGTACTGCTCGATGCCGGAGGAGCCAGAATCCACCGGCTTAAGTCGGATTCCGACGGGGTTCACTCCGGCTTCGTCCAGGGTCTCGAAGCTGGAGTTCGCTACCAGTGCAGTCTGGACGGCGGGCCGAGATATCCTGATCCGCGATCACGCTATCAGCCAGAAGGAGTCCATGGTCCGTCAGAAGTCATCGACCTGAGTCGATTCGAGTGGACCGATCACGACTGGCCCGGTATCAGGAATCAGAACCTCTCGATCTATGAAGTGCACGTCGGTACCTACACGCCGGAGGGCACCTTGCGTGCGCTCACGGAGCAGTTGGCGCACATCCGTGAGTTGGGAATTCGAGTGATCGAGTTGATGCCAGTTGCGGATTTCCCTGGTCGATGGAATTGGGGTTATGACGGAGTGGCGATGTACGCACCGTCGCGAAACTACGGACGTCCTGAGGATCTCCAGCAGTTCGTCGACAAGGCCCACCAGCATGGACTGGCGGTGATTCTCGATGTTGTCTACAACCATCTGGGACCAGATGGTAACTATTTGCGCAACTTCAGCGATTCCTATTTCACTGACCAGCATACGACTCCGTGGGGTGAGGCGGTCAACTATGACGGGTCAGAGTCCCGGTTTGTTCGCGACTTTGCCATTGACAATGCGGTGCACTGGATTCG
>JBGTJM010000556.1:0-5693 GCA_041745115.1 Thermomicrobiales bacterium | reverse complement strand
CATCGCCCACAATTCTTGTCGATAGAAGATGTGGCCTCGATATCGACGTCCAGGAGAATCTCTCCGAGCATCACCCACGAACCGTGTCCCGGCACGATGACGCATGTGTGCTTCCCATACCAGCCAAGCCCAGATCTCGCGGCGACAGCCCGGTCCACGATCCGCGCTGTGTCCGACAGCAGTCTCGACTCAACCGGCCGACCGACGACAGCTTCGATCCCGGCGACCATCACTTCCATTCGCTTTCGGAAGACTCGGTGGTAGTCGGCTCCCCACGCATATCGCGCAATTCTGCCCCGAGGTGTGTCAGCTGGTTTTTCCGGCACACCTGAGAAGAACGGGATTCCCAGCGCAATGATCGAGCTGGCGCGACCATGCAGAGATCGCGGATTCGACGCCACCATCGCTCGATCACCATCGAACCAGTCGAGCCCTCTGAGGTGTCCGTTGTCGATGTGGTCTACAAGCATTTCGCGCAGGGAAACGAACGGCTCCGCAGTCGTTGCATGGGCCAGCGCAAGTCCCGCATCGAGCGCGATCACTCGTACCCGATCGATCGACAGCTCATACTCCCGATCAACGGTTGCGCGGAGAACCCATTGTGGGAGATTGCGATCGGTCGATCTCGATTCGAGTGGCATGATTCTGGGACCAAATGTCCACTGGGGCGATCAAAAAGCATTCGGGCCGCCAGATGGCGACCCGAACAATCGTAACAGTGGACGAATTCGAACGATTATCTGCCCGGCTTGAGCATCGTTCTCATACAGCGGGTGCAGACGTTCACCGTCTGCATCTGGCCCTTGATCTCCATCCGCCGGCTCTGCACGTTGGGCTTGAAGTCGCGATTGGTCCGTCGCTTCGAGTGACTGACATTGTGCCCGAAACTCTTTGTTTTTCCGCAAACATCACACATTCCGGCCATGGTGCCGTTTCCTTTCCAGTGCGGCACCTGCCGCAGTTGTGTTCACCTGAATCTCAACATCTCGAGTGCGCATACTGGTCACGCAAGCACAGCTATCCAGCGGCACGCGAACGTGGAATTCTACTCCCTCTACGGCTGATGCTGCAATGATCCCAACAGGCCGTTGGCTGGACGATCGTCGATGCTACAGTACACCTGTTCTATCGGGTGCCACGACAGGCGCCAGAAACCATCGACATCATGTCGCGACACACAATGCCTACGCGGACAAACAATCACAAACCAGTTGACCTGAAAACCACGCTCGACAGCACGGTCGTCCTTTTGCGACAGGAGTGGCGGGATTCGTTCTCAGGCATACAGGCCCGTCGCGCAATTCGCGCAATTGAACATGCCCAGTCACTGGTCGATATCCCCGAGCTCTCGATGGCACTGGCACTCCTCGAGTCCCGCATCGACGCGTACCTTGCCCTTCCGCTAGAAAAGCGTCCCTCAGCGTTGACGACAATCGGGACAACCCTGCGCGACCTGCAGAGCTCAGACATGTTCAAATCCCAGCTCGAGCGGCCGGCCGCCATGGTTGCCACCGAAAAGCCAGCACCCAAGCCTTCCAGACCAAAACGAGTTGCCACTTTGGCACTTACCGCGCCAGTCACTTCGTTGCCGAGAGTTGGCCAGTCTCTCGCCGCGAAGCTTCGCAAGCTCGGCATCGAGTCGGTAGGAGACTTGCTCAAGACGACGCCCAGGCGTCACGTCGACTACTCACAGACGCTTTCCATACGCGATGCCAGTGGCTTCTCACACCGCGGCGAAGTCACAATCCGTGGCCGTATCCAGGAGTTGACGGTCTTTCCCGGCCCACCTGCCCGCAGCATCGCCCGGATTGCCGACACTACAGGCTCGCTGCGTATTGTCTGGTTCACGCCGTGGGTAGCAAAACAACTAAAGGTTGGTGAAGAGATCGCAGTGAGTGGCGAGATCGATCGTGGATTCGCCGTCCCATCGATGACCGGGCCTGAGTGGGAGCGAGTCGGTGAAGACCAGCTCTCCACCGGCAGACTAACCCCTGTCTATCCGTTGACCCAGGGCGTCACACAGCGATCCTTGCGCGCAATGACAAGAGCTGCCTTGGATGCCACGGCCAGCTCCACGCTCGATCATCTTCCCGAAACCACGCGAATCGCCAACCATCTCATGCCGCTGCGAGCAACGCTCGAGCAGGTTCACTTCCCCGACACCGAGGCGTTGCTCGACTCTGCGAGGCGCAGGCTAGCCTTCGACGAGCTCTTTCTGCTCCAGCTTGGCCTTGTGCGCATCAGCGAGCAACGGGCATCGCTGCCAGGTATCCCTCTTTCCATCGACCAGCAATGCACAGAGGGTTTTCTCGCCTCGTTGCCGTTCGAGCTCACTGCCGGCCAGGCAAATGCGCTGGAGGAAGTTCTGGCTGATCTTCAACGGCCGCGACCGATGATGCGGCTCCTTCAGGGCGATGTAGGCAGCGGTAAAACGGTGGTAGCCGCTGCGGCCGCAAATGCGGTGTGGAAGAATGGCCGCCAGTCTGTGCTGATGGCGCCAACCGAAATTCTCGCCGTTCAACACTTCAACACCTTCTCGGCACTCTTTCCGCAAGATGGAAACTGCCAGCAACCCCGCATCGCCCTGCTCACAGGGAGTACTGCTCGCGGCACGCGAAAAGAAGTTCTCGAACGCGTAAGAGACGGAGAGGTCGACATACTGATCGGAACCCACGCGCTCATCCAGAAAGGCGTCGAAGTACCTGCGCTTGCGCTGCTAATCGTTGATGAGCAGCACCGGTTTGGTGTCAGGCAACGATCTCATCTGATCACCACCGAAGAGGGGCCAAGCCCCCATGTGCTATCGATGACCGCAACGCCAATCCCAAGAACGCTCAACATGATTCTGAACGGCGATAGCGACGTATCGGTTATTCCTGAGTTGCCAGCAGGCCGGAGACCGATCGAAACACGCCGATACATGCCACAGCAACGCGATCAGGCCTACGCCCTGGTCAGAACCGAGGTCGCAGCAGGTCGCCAGGTCTTTGTCATCTGCCCACTTGTCGAAGAGTCAGAGGCGCTGGACGCCAAAGCAGCAGTTTCCGAAGCTGAGAGACTTCAGAACCTGGTCTTTCCCGATCTGAGGGTCGATGTGCTTCACGGTCGGATGCCCTCCAAAGAAAAGGATCGAATCATGGCGGCATTCCGAGACCAGGAGTTCGACATTCTGGTTTCGACTTCTGTCATTGAGGTTGGCATCGACGTTCCCAACGCCACGATCATGATGATCGAAGGTGCGAACAGATTCGGGCTGGCGCAGCTCCATCAGTTTCGAGGCCGCGTCGGTCGGGGCGCATTTCAGTCCTACTGCCTTTTGATTGCCGACAACTCGAGTTCGACGGCCGAGATGCGCCTGAACATGATGGTGGCATCGAACGACGGATTCGAGCTCGCCCAGAAAGACCTCGAGATACGCGGGCCCGGTGATTTCATCGGCACGCGCCAGAGCGGACTGCCCGAGCTTTCCGCTGTCGTGCGGGGATTCGACTCGAGAATGCTGGTTGCAGCACGCGACTCGGCGGAACGACTGCTTGCGATAGACAACGATCTCGCAGATCCTGAACATGATCGTTTGCGCAAGGCCCTTTCCGATTTCTGGAAGAATTCGGCGCCCGATGTTCCACTATCCTGAACGAACGGGCTCTAAAGGTTCAACGAGTGAGTTTGGAAGCAAGGGGCATTCGCCATGCGCGTGATTTCCGGGGATCGGCGAGGATTTCGATTGAAGGGTCCGCCCAGCCGGATGACCCGCCCTATGTCCGACAAGATTCGAGAGGCGCTGTTTTCTTCGCTTCACTCGCTTGGTGTGGAATCCCGATACGTACTCGATCTCTACGCCGGAACGGGAAGCATCGGCATCGAGGCCCTTTCCCGCGGCGCGCTTCGTGCAACGTTTGTCGATCACCAGCAGGCAGCCTGCTCAGTGGTGCAAGCGAACCTCGATCACACCAGATTCTCCTCGCAAGCCACGGTGATCTGTCAGTCGCTCGATGCCTTTCTCAGAACCCATCACAATTCGTACGACCTGATCGTCATGGATCCTCCCTATGCGGATACTGACATCGAACGCCACCTCTCGGAAATCTCCTGCTCGCCACTGGTACAATCTGATTCGATTGTCGTTCTGGGTCACTGGCCACGTCTGACCATCAGCGACTCCCCTGGTCGATTGACGCTATTGCGGCGTCGCTGTCACGGAGACAGCTGCTTCAGCGTTTTTGAGATTGCAGAGGAATTGACTGAACGCGGTCCGGATGATCTTTGATCCATCGAAGAGTTCGTGGGAACGGCGGTCAGAGAGGATCACATGACAGTTGCGGTGTATCCAGGGAGCTTCGATCCAATCACGCTTGGTCATGTCGACCTGGCGTGCCGGGCATCGCGACTCTTCGACAAAGTGGTTCTCGGCGTCTACGACGGATCGAGAAAACCGGGCGCCCTGTTCGATGTGGCCGAGCGCGTTGAATTGGCCGAGCATGCACTTGCAGGGCACGAAAACATTGCTGTCGTCAGCTTTCGAGGACTCACGGTCGACTTCGCCGCCAAGCAGGGGGCCGTCGCCATTGTGCGAGGTTTGCGCGCTGTTTCCGACTTCGAGTACGAGTTCAAGTTGACCCACATGAATCACCATCTCGCACCAGACATCGAGGTCGTCTGCCTGATGACGTCGTCGCGAAACTCATTTGTGAGCTCCAGTCTCATCAGAGAAGTGGCATCGCTCGGTGGTGATGTTTCAGCTCTGGTGCCGGAGAATGTTCAGCGGGCTTTGGATGCCCGATTCGGTGCCTCGCCAGTGCGGAGTCAGCAGTAGCGATGGATCCTGAGATTCCTCAACAGAGCCACGCATCCGGTGGTATCGATTTCGATCCGCAAGGTAGCGATGGTACGGCTGAAATCATCTACCTGCTGGATCAGCTGGAGGAAATGGTTGGGATCAGCAAGCGGGTTCCGTTCAGCAACCGGGTCATGGTTGAAGAAGATCTGTTTCTCGATCTGGTGGAACAGCTCAGAATTGCCATTCCCAATGAAGTGAAGCAGGCCCAACGAGTTGTTCGCGACCGCGAACGAATCATTTCCGAGTCTCAGCTCGAAGCCGCCCGCATTGTCGACGCCGCTCGAAGCCGGGCCGAGTATCTGATTTCGGAGCACGGCGTGCTCAACGAAGCGAGGCAGCGCAGCGAAGAGCTCCTCCAACAGGCCGAGGAGCGGAAAAAGCGCGAGCTTGGCGAGATAGACGTTTACGCGATGGAACAGTTCAACATCGTAGAGCAGTCAATCCAGGACAGCCTCGATATCGTGGAGCGAGCGATGCAGGATACGCTGAGCCAGCTCCAACGCGCTCGCAACTCAGTTGGCCGCTAGGTGTTTGACGCCGAACAATGACCGTCCTATACTCTTTGTTCGCGCGCCGGGCACCCACCCGGCGTGTTTTGGGTTGAATTGCGCAGCCGGATTTTGGTGCAGCCGGCTACTCGAATGCTCACGCAGATTGGCAGGAGTTGAGCGCACCGATGGAACTGCACGACGAGACCATCGTGAACGTTGCCGCATTGCTCAGAGAGCCGATAGGAGCGTCTCGTTCGCTGGACCTCGTATTGGCGGCAATGCCACTTCACGAGGATCTCGTTGCCAGAGGCATTGAAGGGCAGGTTCGCTTAACTCGCCTTTCCGATGAGATACTGGTGGCGATC
>JBGTJM010000555.1:0-4675 GCA_041745115.1 Thermomicrobiales bacterium | reverse complement strand
CACATAGGTCATCCCTTCCGTATGGAGGGGATGGGTGTCGTCAATCTGGCGCAGATAGTTTGTTGCCACGGCTTCGGCGGTGAGTGGAGTTCCATCATGAAACTGGATGCCTTCTCTGATCGAAAAGACGTACGTCAGACCATCCTCAGAGACATCCCAGCTCTCAGCCAGTGCCGGTTCCAGCTCTGAAGTGCCCACTCGATACCGTGTGAGGCCCTCGTACAGGTTTTCGTTCATTGGGATGATATCGCCGTATCCATTCGAGCCGGCAACGGCCGGATCGAGCTGTACGGTTGATTGCACGATAGCTACGACAAGGGTGTTGCCACCATCCTGAAAGTAGACCGTCGGTGCGGCGCTCGTGCCAGACTGAGCGCGCTGAAGAATCGCGCCAGCAAGCGACGCAGATATCCCAACGGCCGCCGCTCTGGATAGGAACTGCCGGCGGCTAAGCCGACCAGATTGCAGTTCATCGATCAGCGACCTAACTGAGTGATCGGAAGAATTGCTCATTGTGACCTCCCTGAAAAACGGAGTGGCGCACGCAGTTGCCACTTCGCGGGAATCATACCGCAGAACTTGATAAAGATATAGAGTTACCTTTGCAGATTCCTGTGAGATGCTATCGATGCTGGAGTGCCGGCTGAGCGGTGAAGAGCCGAAATGCCTCGGCGATGTCCGTCGCGGTCAGCAGGCCGAGAAGTCGTCCACTATCGGAAATGACGACCATCGCTCGCTGGCGCGATGCTGCCAGCGATTCATGTGCCGCCGTGATGTCGTCGTCCGGTCGGCCGATCACGAAGTCGCGTCGCATCACTTCAGCGACGGTAGCTTTGGGCTGCTCGTGCATTCCTTTGATCAGAATATCCATTGTCATCAGACCAACCACGTAGCCGTCGCGATCGGTGACTGGAAAGTCCGCCTGAGAGGAGCTCAAGGTCAACTGCACTGCTCTCAGTAGAGGATCGGGCGGAGTCAGCGTGATTGGAGAGGATGTCATGATCTGCGAGACAGTTGCTCCCGAAAAGGTGTTTCGGACTTCGGCCATTGCGCTTTCCTGCCCGGCCCCGAACCAGACGAAAATCGCGATGAGGATCAGAAAATAGTTCCCAGTGGAGAACCCGAGGAAACCAAGAAGCAGGGCCATAGCCTGACCGATTCCTGAGGCGATGCGGGTGGCCCGAACATGGGGTATGCGCATAGCGAGCAGCGATCGGAGAATCCGGCCACCGTCCATGGGGAAGGCTGGAATCAGGTTGAAGAGGACCAACCAGACATTCGCGAAGAGCATATAAGCAATCAGTGCCTTCCAATTGCCTTCCTGTAGTCTGTCGATGATTGCAAGCGGCGAGGTGAGGGAGTCTCGGTCCACAAAGAAGCTCAGGATAGCCAGGAGGATAGCGATCACCACGTTCACCAGCGGCCCAGCGATGGCGATTCGAAACTCCTGCTTAGGATCTTCGGGAATTCTGTCCAGCCGGGCCAGCCCGCCGATAGGCAGAAGCGTGATGTCACGCACCGTGATGTCGTACGCCTGGGCCTGGATGCTGTGCCCGAACTCGTGGAGCGTGACGCAGGCGAACAGCAGGATAGTGGCGACGATCCCGAATACAACTCCGCGGGCACCGTCGTCGACGATAGAACCCCAATAGTAGGACGCCCAGAGCAGGATGAGGACGAACGTAACGTGGACCTTTACGTCGATCCCTCGAAACGCGAACAATTTGAAGGACCAGTTCATGGCATTCCAGAAGGGCTAGCGCCAACGAATCTGGTGTTGCCTTTTCTTGAGAGTCGGTCCGACCCATTGGAAATGTTCCGGAAAAAGCGATACGGCGCGGGAATTGCTGGCTCCGCGCCGTATCTTTCACCACTCGAGGGAAGGGGGACAGCTACATCGTGGCTGGCGATGTAGCCGGAATGGCTTAAGAACATCGTAGTCGGCCGCCAGGTGTACAAAATGGTCCGAATGGATACAATTGAAGGTCCGTTCGTGTAGCGAAGTGTCCAGTGATTTGGCCAGATTTGGCCGCGATTTCCGACTGCGACAACTCTTCTTCGGCTCAAGAGCCATGCTGCTTGCGTACGTACGCAATGATTACTCGCAATGTTCTCGGAACTGTGTTGCGGAGAGATTCCGCACTCAGTTGTAGGTGCCGAATTGAACAATCGATCGCGTTCAAGCAAGGCTATCGAGGAAATCAGGATCGACCGCGAACGCCTCTGCAACCCCGAGGCGCTCCATTACCGACAGGCTTACTGCATCGGTATATCTCATCGGATGTGCGGAGGTGCTGGAAAGCACCCTCTCCCTCGCTTTCTCTTCATCGACAGAATCTGTAATGTAAATTGAGAGTCCCACATCAGACAACCACTGGTGAGCAACAACGCTGCCCAGGGTGGCGTACAACAAGTCGTAGGTCTCGCCAACGACATGATTGGTCGTGAAAAGCCGATATCCGTCATTGACCAGGGAATGGTAGGCATCGACCGCGGCGCTATGTGTAGCATCGTCGCGATCGATGAGTGCAAGGATTGCTGAAGAATCGACGAACGCGATGGGCCCCACTCCTGTGGCTGTCATCTCTAGCGCCTCCAGCGGAATGAGCGGCGATAGGCGTCCTTGCCCTCGGCAAGGTTGCTTCCTCCACCTGCGCCGATGCCGATGATGCTATCGAGAGGCCGAGCGTCGCTGGCCATCGGAATCTTGTCAAGGAACCCGGGTTCCTCTCGCATTGTCTGGCTAAACGCGCTGAGCACATCCTGTTGAATGAACCACTGTCCACCCATCCGGCGCCCAATCAGACGCCCTTCTCGCAAATATCGGCGAACTTGTTCCGTTGATCGTTCGAGACGAACGGCTGCATCAGCCACAGTCAACAGGTCGCCGCTGTCCACCATTCCCTCCCAACGTGTCCGGAGACATCTGCATCGAGCAGAGTCGTGCGGCAATCTCCGCCAGACAACCCTTCCTAGGGTGATCATTATAGAGGTTTCGGCGGCTCTCAGGGCAAGGGCCGTTTTGGACAAATGGATTGCAGTATTCTCGTGGATGACGAGGAGGTTTGGTTGGGTGGCTGACGACGTATGGCAATGGAGTTCTGACGATGCGATTGCAGGTAATTTTGACGGAGTCTGGCAGCTGGACCTGGGATTTCAGGGACGCAGGGGAATTATTGCCGCCTACCTGATCGAGCGGGGCGATGGTCTGGTATTGATCGAGACCGGCCCCACATCGACCATCGCGAATCTTCGGATCGGCCTCGATGCTGCCGGATTCAAAGAATCGGATATCGCTCATGTGCTCGTGACGCACATCCATCTCGACCACGCTGGCGCAGCAGGCGTACTTGCCCGAGACAATCCAGGCTTGACCGTTCATGTGCATCCATTCGGCTTGCCGCACATGGTCGATCCAGGCAAACTGGTGGCAAGCGCGACTCGAATCTACGGCGACCAGATGGACGCCCTGTGGGGGGAAGTCGTGCCGATCCCGGAAGCACAGGTGAGACCCTATGCCGACAGTGAACAGCTTGAATTTGGTGGAGAGCTGAGCGTTATTTTCACCCCAGGGCATGCCTGGCATCACGTGGCGATCCACGATCTGCAAACCAGCTCTCTCTTCACCGGGGACGTAGCGGGGGTTCGGATGCCTGGTCAGACCTATGTCTGTCCACCGACTCCGCCACCGGATCTCGATCCGAGTGCATGGTCTGAAAGCATTGATCGTATGCAGGAAACTCGAGCCGCTCGAATTTGCCTGACTCATTCTGGAGTATTCGATGACGTGGACAGGCATTTCAATGAACTTCGAACAAACCTGGCCCGATTCATCGAAATCGCAGAGCTGAACAACGATCTGGCTGACCTCACTGCGTTGCTTGTCAACCAGATGCAGCTGGACCTCGGGGGAAGCAATGGTAAGGTTCTCTCAGACTACGAACTGGCTACCCCTTCGTACATGGCAACATTGGGTTTGACGAGGCTGATCAGGAAGCGCAACGAACCTGGAGCCTAAGCGCTGACTTGCAGTTAAGTTCGAACATTTCACTGTCCTGCAATAGGGTATCCGGGGAGCAAAACACGCTCCCCGGATGCTGCAAGTGGTCGCGATCAGGCTGTCAGCTCGTCCACCGATACCGACAGAGCATCGGCGCCGTCCCGAGCGGGCTCGAGCCGCATGCAGACAACGTAGTTGTCATCCGCCGCTGCTCGGCAATGGCGCTCGATCCGACATCCCAGACATTGATGCACTATGAGCTGTTCGCCATTTCGGCGAAACCGGGTTCCCACCGGTTTCATCAGACTTCGGCATGTGCTCATACGATCGCCGGGGCGACTCTGATCAACATGGCGCGAGTACAGGCACACTGGGCAATGATTTCGATGCCTGCCGCCACTTACTGCAGGGCCGACGAACGATTTGCAATGTCCACATTTGAAAGACTCTCTTTCAGTTATTCGGTCTGGCGGGGAGAAAGCCCGCGTTTTCTTCTTGCGGCGATTCCGAAGCTTTTCTTTCGAGACTGTGATGTCAGCATCGAGAGGCTCCAGCGCGCCGTCGAGCCGAATTTTTGGCAATGTTGTTTACTCCAGCTAACGAGAACGACAGGTCGTTTCGTGCGCTCACGCGCTGGATGGTCACAATGATCACAAGGTCCTCCTTACGGTAAAA
>JBGTJM010000554.1:0-17409 GCA_041745115.1 Thermomicrobiales bacterium | reverse complement strand
GTGGCGTGACGGTGCCCGCACGACCGTGCTGGAGTTGAAGGCTGACATTCTGGCACAGCTTGTGTCTCAATGTCGGATCGTTATACTCAAAACGGCAATGTGACGACTACACGCCACATTGCCGCTGATTGAGTTTGCCCCCGTAGCTCAATGAATAGAGCATCCGGCTGCTAACTGGGAGGTTGCGGGTTTGAGTCCCGCCGGGGGCACTCACACTATAGAGTATGGGTACCTGATTGTGGTTTGTAAAGGCAGCAGCACTACAAGTCCGGTTTGAATGGATCTCGCGCTCTAAGCCGTGAAGCCCGCAATCCCAATCTCACCGTTACGTGTCAGCAAGCCCGCCCTAGACCTCCGATGGGCGGGTTTGTTGTTGACGTCGCAGGGTGTCTCCGATACTCTCCCGACTCAAGAGTTCAACAAAGAGTCTGAGGGGGTCAGAGGATGAATCAACTCTACTACGGAGACAACCTCGAGATCCTCCGCGATCATATCCACGATGAATCGGTCGATCTGATCTACCTCGACCCTCCATTCAATTCGAACCGGAGCTATAACGTCCTGTTCGCCGAGAAGAGCGGACACGAGTCTCAGGCACAGATGCAGGCGTTCGATGACACCTGGACGTGGTCTCAAGACTCGGCCGCTGTCTACCGCAATATGGTCGAAGGCGGCGAGGTTCCTGAAAAGGTGGCAGAGGCAATACGAGCGCTTCGGGCGTTGCTCAGCACGAACGACCTGATGGCGTACTTGGTGATGATGACGCCGCGCCTCGTGGAAATGCACCGGGTACTCAAGTCGAGCGGGAGCCTCTATCTCCATTGTGATCCGACTGTCGCCGCCTATCTGAAACTGGTCCTAGATTCGGTATTTGGGGTTAGTAACTTTCGCAATGAGATCGTCTGGCAAAGAACCAATGTTCACTCTGATTCAAAACGCTGGAGTGATGTGAGTGATCGTCTGCTGTACTACGTGAAAGATAGTCGAGATTCCTACGCGTGGAACGCCCCGTTTGTCAGCCACTCCGAGGACTATGTTGAGTCGAAGTATCGTCAGATGGACCCGGACGGCAGGCGATTTCAGTTGGACAACATGACAAGCCCGAACCCACGGCCAAACATGATGTACGAGTGGAGGGGACACGAGTCGCCGGCTATGGGGTGGAGATATTCACGAGAGACAATGGCCCGGCTCGATGCAGAAGGTAGAATCTGGTACCCGAAATCCAAGGATCAGCGGCCCCGCCTAAAGCGATACCTAGACGAGCAAAGAGGACGATTGCTCGGCGATGTTTGGACAGACATTAACCCCATCAACTCACAAGCGCGGGAGCGGCTAGGCTATCCAACCCAAAAACCAGTGGCGCTCCTCGAACGCATCCTATCCGCTAGCTCGAATCCGGGTGATGTTGTGCTCGATCCTTTCTGCGGATGCGGCACCACCATTTCAGCGGCTCACAAGCTCGGGCGGCGATGGATCGGTATCGACATTGCCTTCATTTCTGTTGATCTTGTCAGAACACGGCTGGTCAATGAATATGGTCCTGACGTGGTCAATGAGTTCACTGTCGAAGGGATCCCGTTCGATCTTGGTGGCGCTCGCTCGCTCTTTGACAAGTCACCTTTTGAGTTCGAGCGCTGGGCGGTTTCGCTCGTCGGTGGCACGCCCAACGAAAGACAAGTGGGAGACAAGGGAATCGACGGCATGGCCCGGTTTCCGGTCGATGGCAAAGGCGGGGTAGGGCGCATAGCCATTTCCGTGAAGGGCGGCGGGCAGCTCAATCCGGGCATGACCCGCGACCTTCTTGGCTCGCTTGATCATCACGAAGCGGTTATGGGCATCATGATCACGCTGGAACCGCCAACCCGGGGAATGATGGAGGTTGCGCGAAACTCAGGAACGTATACCAACCCGTTGACGCAACGGGACTATCCCCGGGTGCAGATCGTGACGGTGGCCGAATTGCTGGACAAGCGCCTTCCGCAAATGCCGGGTACGTTCGCTCCGTACATCAAAGCCAGCCGGGTTCCACGAGAAGTGCAGCAGCGTCTGATGGGGTGATCCTCTCATTCCTCAAATCGCCGCGGCCGAACCCCGCCGCCCGGCACCATCTCGTATGCATGCAACCGACCCTCGCCCGTCTCCCGATGCACCCACACCTGATACGCCTGGCCTGACTCTATTTCACCGACCGCGCCGACCATCACCCAGCCGTCAGATCTCCGGCGCTGAAGATCGTGCATCGTTGGCCATAGGTGGCACGGCTTCCCGAGCTGGGATGCGGCCCGTCGCATGACTTCAGAGACTGCCTCGATCGGAAGGGGCAGCGGTGATGGCTTCCGTAGTTCGTTGTAAGACTCGACCGGCGGCATCATGCCGGGAGCGTAGCACGGGCGTTCTAAAGTGTCTGGGCTAAGGTGCGCGAATGGGTGCGCAAAGCCGCGAACATTGCGACGGACCACCATGGTCCACCAATGGCCACCATCACCCGTGCTATATATGGAAGCGGGGTGGCTATTTGTCTCACTGAAATAATCCCCCCATCTCCACCAATGCGTAGCCAATGAAGGCCACTAGAGAACTTGGCGGCCAGCAGCTTCCCCGGTTTCAGACTGAAGAAGCGATTGGCCGCGCACTTGCCTTAGTTGGTATCTGTGGCAGGCAGCGCGCTAACAAGAGCGACCCAGTTGCCATCCGGATCGGCGACATAGGCTCGCCGCATTCCGGCGAGATGATCGTAGGGTGCAATCACCATTTCGGCTCCTGAGTCTTCCAGCCTGATGAACTGGTCATCGACTGACTCGCACCAGACCACGAGTTCCATGGGGTGACCAGCGCATGGCTCCGGGAGACCCTGCAACGGAACTTCATTCCAGTCGGTAATGGCGAGAACCGAGTCCCCGATTCTCAGCTCAACATGGCGTGGCTGGCCCTGCGAGGGAAACACAAAAGTCTCTTCTCCGCCCAGGTAATCCCGATAGAAGCGCACTGCTGCGGGAACGTCGGCTGAATACAGACTGGTCATCACGGACGAAATCACTGCCTCTCTCCATCTTCAGACTTCCTCATCGCGTCAACGTATCTTGCGTATGATTCGAGCGGCTCACCCCCTTTTTCTTCAAGAATGCTTCTCATTCGCGACGTTTCATCTCCGTATCGCTGCAGCTGCCTGTGGATTAGGTCGACCTGGACCTCAGAGGGGCCCAGGGAGACGAACGTCACCTCGATCACTGATCCCTGAAGCGGATCATCCACGGGAGTCCATTCGGCACTAACCTGCCAGGTCAGAAGAATCCGATGTGGTGGCTGCCAGATAGTCACTTTTCCCCAATCAGTCTCCGAGCCGTCTTCGGCCCGTTCGAACCAACGCCCACCGGGAAATGGCTGGAGCGTCGCCACGACTCCGGGTTTCTTTGCAATGTGGTGCGACTCAATTGGCCACCATTCGTGTCCAACAAAAATGTCGAATGCCACGGCAAGCGGAGCCTGCACCCGAACCGACTTCGTGACGACGACCTCTTCGATGGTATCCACTTGCCTCTCCGATCCGGCATAGTTCGCGGCCCGCTGATATGCCGACAGCGATTTCTCCCAGTACCAGTCCAGATGATCCCGCAGCGCCTGCAACGTCTCTGGCTTTAGTCGATAGACGCGCTTGTTTCCGACAACGGTGTCGGCAACGAGGCCAGCATCCCTGAGCACCTTCAAGTGCATTGATATTGCAGTCCGCCCTACCGGCATCCCTTCGGCCAGTGCAGTCACGCTCGTAGGTCCTGCGGACAAGCGTCCGATGATTCGGCGCCGCATCGGATCGCCAAACGCTTCAAAACTAGTATCTATGTCATTCTGCACTGGTGTGTCAGTTGCCATTGACGGTCATCGTATGATGACACGGTCCGATTGTCAAGAGTAGTGTTCAGCGACGGACGGACTATCGTCGTGCTACGCAGAATCTTCGTTCAGCGGTGGGTCACGGACCGGGTACAGTGATCGGTGGCAAATGCGGTGAGGTTGGATCGGCGTCGAGAAGCGGAGTCTCATGGCTGTTCCGGAAAGCGTTGTATATGAAGCATTCGTCGCTCAGCACTTCCCCAAACACCGACTTGTGAGCATGGAGGTGTTGTCGGGCGGAATTTCCGCCCAGTCGGCGAAGATCACTGTTTGCAACTCAGACGGTGTGACTGACTCGTACATCGTCCGTCGGCATGGCGCCCGCGACATTGCCCGAAATCCGAACGTCGCCAATCAGGAGTTCGCGATTCTCACCGCGCTTCGTCGTGAAGACATGCCTGTGCCTGAACCGGCGCTTGTGGACACGACAAGGCGGCACTTCCCGGAGCCTGTCATCCTCCTAAGGTTCGTGGCTGGGAACCCGGCGGAAATGGTGACCGATTTCTCCCGAGCATCGCGAGCGCTGGCAAGGTTCGCCGCGAAACTGCACTCGCTCGATTCAAAAGTCATTGCTCGCACCGATCTTCGCACCCTGGAGTCTCCAACAGACGATATCGACGATGTGCTCGCCAAACGGTGGCTCGGAGCCGCAGATGTACCGGGCGCGTGCGATCACAACGACCTGAGTACTTCGACCTCGATAGTGCACGGGGACCTCTGGCCTGGCAACGTGATTTGGCGAAGTAACGAGATCGCGTCCGTCGTCGACTGGGAGGATGCAGCTGTGGGCGATCCGTTGTCGGATGTTGCCAACTGCCGCCTCGAGCTTGCTTTGGCTTGGGGCGACCAGGCCGCGGGGGAATTCACCACACAATACCTGCAAGAGGTTGGTCAGTCATTTGAACAGGCATCAACCACTCTCGCCAAGTGGGAGATCGCCGCCGCGGCTCGCGCGCTGAAGACAATTTACCGCTGGGGGTTGGATCCACGTGAGCTGGAGCGACAGCGGGCGATGATCGATGGGTTTGGCAGGGAGGCGGCCGCAAGGGTGCTAGCGCTAGCCGAGTAGCAAGCGGCTCGGGCCGTATGAGATGGAGTGACTATCGCACGGACTTTCCGCGAAAAATCAGACGATCGACCGGTCGTCCATGGACAAGGTGTTCTTCGATGATTGCATCAAGTGCCAGCTCGTTGACTTCGCTATATTGGACCGGTCCAGGATAAACATTGATTGAAGGTCCGAACTCACAGCGATCGCGGCAACTGGTTCCGAGTGTTTCGACCCGTCTGTTCAAGCCTTTCTCCCAAATTTTCGCCTCGAGCGCGGCGAGCAGCGACCGGCTGCCTCTCAGCGAGCAATTCGGACCGAGGCAGACATGAACCCGGTAGTCACTCGAAGGTATGCCGAGGTCATCGAGCAGATTGTCAGCCACTGACAGTCGAGGCAGATTTCTCCAGCACTGCCGCTCGGATCAAGTCGAAGTCACCTTCGTTGATCTTGTGGACATTTCCCTGAAACGCAAGTGTCCAGTTCGCTGCTGGCCATTTGCTGGCGTACTCCATTTGACGGGCCAGGCTTTCTGCTTCGATGAATGCACTGTCGTCGAGAATGACGTCGGCCTCGATTTCGACCCGGAAGGGATAGTCCTCCGCGTCTTTCTTCGGATCTTTGCTCTTCCAGATCGGCTCGTGGCTTTCGAAGTATGGGCTGGTGATGGTGGCCGTGCCGGCGAACGCTTTCTTGCCGGTGACGTAGTAGGCGATCTTGTCGCCTGGTGCCATTTGTTCAGCCTTCTTGCGGTGTCGCGACTTCATGCCCTGGACGGTGAAGCCGAGCTCTCGGGTCTTGGCGAAATTGTCGGGTGAACCGACGATAATCCAGTAGTTGGTGTCTGTCTGATGAGTCATGAACGATCTCCAATCGAGTGCGCGGGCGTTGCAGGGGCGAATGTTCAGTCTCCACACTAGCCACTGTCACAAGTATCTCACGGGCTCTTTGCTCTGGACGTCGCTCAACTGCAGGAAAGATGGAGGTGTGCAGAGCGAACTACTGCGTATGTAGGTGCTGGTGATCGAGAATGGACTCTTGCTTCCCACTCATTCAGATGCCTAACCGTGACGACTGATCGAGGGGTCGACGGTATCGCCGAAATACCCCCGCACCGGTCGCCCGGTAGATTCGGCTGTTGCTTGACACCCTGAATCCACCATTTCTATACTTCCTTCTTGGCGTTGGGGTCTATCAGCCGCTATTGCCGACGTAGCTCAATTGGCAGAGCAGCTGTTTTGTAAACAGCAGGTTGCGGGTTCGAGTCCCATCGTCGGCTCCGCGTTCTGCCCGACGGCTGAGGGTGCCGCCGAAACGAGCGGCGCAGGGTTCTAGAAGAGTATCCCGGGCAGTTGCCAGAGTGGACAATTGGGCCTGGCTGTAAACCAGGTGCTTCGGCTTCGGTGGTTCGAATCCGCCACTGCCCACCAGACGCGAGCGTCGGCTCGCGTCGCGCCCACATAGCTCAGTTGGTAGAGCACATTCTTGGTAAGAATGAGGTCATCGGTTCAAGTCCGATTGTGGGCTCCAAAGGCAAGAAACCCCAGTGTAGTACTGGGGTTTTTCGCTGTCTACAGGCCGACTGTGTGTCTGGTATACTTCGGTACAGCGCTCAGAGACACCATAACTGAGGCACTTTCAGGAGGCGGAAACATGCAGAAATCGGCAGCTATTCCAGAAACCGGAAAAGACGCGATAACAGAAAGTTATGGTGTCTTGATCCGGTCGTTCACGCGGCACCTGATGGCCGAGAATAAGTCGCCAAAGACAATAGAAACCTATGTAGTTTCGGCGCGGTTGCTCGAAGCGTTCCTACGCGAAAAGGGCATGCCAACCGATCCAGAGAACATAACTCGCGAGCATCTGGAGGAATGGCTGATTGATCTGCAGGGCCGATCAAAGCCGGGAACGGTTTCGACGCGGTTTCGCGGGGTACAGCAGTTTTTCCGGTGGATGCTGGAAGAGGGCGAAATCAGCGTAAACCCTATGGCCAGGATGCAACGCCCGGCCGTTCCTGATGATGGCCAGAACACCCCGGTTCTGACTGATTCCGAGATTCGGAAGCTAATCAAGGTTTGCGAGGGCGCGTCATTCGAGCATCGGCGGGATATGGCAGTCGTCCGGCTTCTACTCGATACCGGCATGCGGCGAAACGAACTCGCAATGTTGAAGGTGGATGATATCGACTGGGAACTATCGACCGTCACGGTTATGGGGAAGGGACGGCGTTCTCGAGTCTGCCCGTTCGCGCCACGGGCGGGGAAAGCGCTTGACCGATATTTGCGAGCGCGAAAGAAACACGCGCATGCTGACAGTGACTCGCTATGGCTTGGACGTACTGGCCCGATGACACCAAGTGGCGTGTATCAGATTGTGCGGGATAGAGCGGTCGAAGCCGGGATAGGTCCGGTTCATCCGCACATGTTCAGGCATAGCTGGGCGCATTTGTTCCGGGCGGCTGGCGGGCAGGAAGACGACCTGATGCACCTGGGCGGCTGGCGATCACGCACGATGCTAACTCGGTACGGTCGATCTGCCGCTGAGGAAAGAGCGCTACAGGCGCACAAGCGATTTTCGCCAGGAGAGAAGTATTGACGCCAACTCTGCGAATCCCCCCGGATGATGGAGAACCTGTTCGTTGTGGCGCATGTGGTGCGGTGCTTGCTGAATTTTCTGCAGGCTTTGACGGCGCCGGGGAGACTTTTCCGGACATGGTTGTTCTGATGAGCGGTTATCTCCGCCCGAACTATGAAAGGCCGATGTTTCACCCGTCTCGCCAGCTCAAACTCAAGTACCGCCGTGACCAAGAGAAAGCCGAACGCGGCAACAGACAGGCGGCAATGCGGCTCCGTTCTGGCAGGGTTCGGGCCGTCTCGGCTGAGGTGGGAAAGAGCTTTGTCACGGATGGAAACTATGGATTCAGTATTGGGCGCGGAGGGCAACTCCGATGGATTCTTCGCTCTCCGACTGCGGAGGCAGTCGCGTGCGTCAGCTGCGGAGCGGTAAATCAGCCGCTTTTAGGGTAAACTTGCGCTATAGCGGTGAAAGCCGCAAATGTAATCCCCCCGGATCGCGTCGTTACGTAGTCCGGTTGTGCGAGCCAAGGCGGCCTTCAGATTCTCTACGGGGTAACACCTGTATCGAGTGTCGGAGGGCCGTTTCCATATGGCCGGCAATCTTTCCCCAGAACGGGCGGCATTACTTGGGCGCATCGGTGGACTGACCACCTCGGCGCGGACTGATTCAATCGAGCGGACCCAGCCGGCTCGCGATAAGTTTCTTTCCCAGTTTCTCGATGAAGTAGATCCCAATCGCGTGCTGCCAGAGGCAGAGCGCAATCGGCGGGCGGAAGCTGCCCGGAAAGCCCACTTTCAAAAGCTGGCCTTGAAGAGCGCGGCAGCGCGGCGAAAGGTGTCAGATTGAGATGAGCAAACAACGAAAACGCGCCGGGCTGGCGGCCGGCGCGAATCCTGAGACCAAGTCCCAATACAACCGCCACCATGATAGCAGAATCCCACCCCACACACCGCCGGGAATTGCCAGAGCCCTGACGCGGGCGCTCCGACGTTTGGGCGATTTGGCGGACACGGGCGCGAATGTCTCGATTAGCGTCGCCTATATCGACACTCGCGACGAAATCACCGGGCTACTGATTACTGACGAGGAAACAGCGGTCCTGGCGTCGCGCGTGGTTTCGCCTGGCGTGATCGTCTTCGAAGCAGGAAGGCGGGCGCAGGCATGACGAGCACCCTAACAGCTGCACTCGAGGCGCTAGCGGCCAACCTGTCCATTGTTCCTATCAAAGCAGACGGATCGAAGATGCCCCCGTTCGCGTGGAAGCAATTCCAACAGGAACGGGCTACCACTGATGAAGCCGAAGGCTGGTTCTGGCAGAACCCGAGCTATGGGTTGGCCGTGCTGGGCGGCGAGGTCTCAGGAAATCTCGAATGGATTGACTTTGACGACCTTGAGACTATTTACGCTTTTTGCGCCACCGCTGAAGCACTCGGGCTCCGCGATCTGGTGGAACGAATCTACGACGGGTACGGCGAGGCATCGCCAGAAGGTTTCCACCTTGCCTATCGCTGCCCGGAGATCGCCGGCAGTCTGGAGCTGGCGAAGCGTCCCAATCCGGCGAAACCCAACGGGTATGACACCCTGATCGAAACACGCGGCGAAGGCGGGTACTGCATCGTAGCCCCTTCGAATGGCCGCGTTCACCCCTCGGGCATGGCCTACGAGCTGAAGGCCGGTGGCTTCGAGTCGATAGTCGCGATCACAACGGAAGAGCGGCAAACGCTGCACGATCTGGCGCGATCATTCGACGAGATGCCGACCACTGATGATCGCCCACCGCAAGCCGCCGGAACCGCCGGCGATCGTCCCGGCGATGCGTTCAACGAGGAATACACCGGCCCGGATGGCTGGGAGAAAATCCTGTCGTCGCACGGCTGGCAGCGACTCTTTACACGCTCCGATGGCACCACCTATTGGCGGAGAGCCGGCAAAGATCACGGCTGGTCAGCGACCTCCGGCCACGGCGGGCACAACTGCCTGTACGTGTTCACATCCTCGACCGTTTTCGAGAGGAATCGCGGATATACCCCATTCACGGCGTACGCGATCCTGGACCATGGCGGCGACTTCAGCGCGGCGGCGCGTGAGCTGAGCCGGCAGGCGCCGCCCAATGAATCCTGGCGCGCTGAGAACCGCTCAGACAACGCAGCCACCACCTGGCCGGAGTTAGACCCTTTGGCCTTTCACGGGCTGGCTGGTGACGTTGTGGCAGCATTCGAGCCACTGACCGAATCCGACCCTGTCGCGATGCTTGCATCGTACCTAGTCGCATTTGGGAACTGTGCCGGACCATCGCCGAAGACCTACGTGTCAGAGACACGACACGGCCTGAACGAATTCGCGGTCACCGTTGGAGAGACATCGCGGAGCCGCAAAGGGACCAGCTGGGGGCCGATCGAGCGAGTCTTCACAGAGGCTGATCGAGCCTGGACTGAGGACCGCAAGGCATCTGGCATCGGTTCTGGTGAAGGGATTGTTTGGGCAATTCGCGACCCATCAGAGCCGAGGGAAAACCCGAAGACCGGCGAGACCATCATCGAAGATCAGGGCGTCGCTGACAAACGGCTGATGATCCACGAGCAGGAACTGTCTGGCATTCTCCGCGTCGCGAATCGCGACGGCTCGATCCTGTCGGAGATCATTCGAAAGTGCTTTGATTCTGAGTCGCCACTGCGGAACATGGTCAAGCGGTCACCGGTCAAGGCGACAAGTCCGCACATCTCGATCCTTGGGCATGTGACGCTGGGCGAGCTGCGGCGCGAACTATCGGAGACCGCACAAGTCAATGGCTTTGCAAACCGCTTTTTATGGCTGGCTGTACGCCGCTCGAAGCTACTGCCTGATGCCCCGAGACTGGATCACCAGGCAGTTGGGGGATTGGCAGCACGCACACGGCAAGCCCTGACCCATGCCCGGAGCTGCTCCACGATCCGCCGCGATGAAATAGCAGCAGAGCACTGGCGAGCGATCTACCCCGAATTGTCCAGAGACTACCCCGGCATGTTTGGCGCGATCACTGCGAGGGCTGAAGCGCACGTGCTGCGACTGTCGATGATCTACGCCATGCTCGATTGCTCGAGCATGGTTCGAATCGAACACCTTCATGCTGCCTTGGCGCTGTGGCAGTACTGTGCGGATTCTGCCCGTTACATCTTCGGCGATGCGACCGGCGACCCCGTGGCCGACAAGATCATGGCGGCCCTGAAGCATGGCCCCATGACTGAGACCGACATCTACAACTTACTTGGTCGGCACCAGAGCCGGGACCGCATGCAGCACGCCCTCCAGTCGCTCCGAGCTGCCGGCAAAGCCATCTGCGAAGACGTGTCTACCGGCGGTCGACCAGCGCGAACGTGGAAGGTGACCGGCCGATGAGCACCCGACACCTCGTCGCATTCACGCTCGCACCACTACGCGTACAAAGCGTAGTAAGCGTACAAAGCCCCCTGGCTGAGCCACTTCATACGCTTTTCACGCTTAGTACGCACTGCGAGGCGGTGGCGTCATGTGTACCACCATCCCAATCGTGACACCTCGGCTTGTTCGTGGCCAGACGAACTGGGGATTGATTGTCGACCGCTGCCCGCACTGTGGCCGGCGGCATGTTCACGGTGGCGGACCAGTGGATGGCGACCACGACGGACATCGTGCCAGTGATTGCCGGGCCGGATTTGCCATTGGCTATTTCCTGAGATTGCCAGATAGTGAGGTGCAGCCATGACTGCCCTTGAAGTTCAGACTAGCTGCAATCTCATATGTCGTGATCCCATACACGACTTGCGTGACGATGGGCGTTTTGATAGAGTGAAAAACATCTCTTGATATAAAGATAATGGGCTTGGCCTGATCCGTCAGAGCGTAAATAGGGGAAGCGATGCCATCATCCCTCATGGCGACTCGAACGCAGATTCCTCACTTACGACGGGATCTCGTCCAGCGTCGACATCTCATTGACTCGGTTGAAAGAAGCGTTTCCGACGCCAAGTTAACGCTGCTTGCTGCCCCTGCCGGATACGGCAAGACGACGTTGCTCTCCCAGTGGGCCAACTCGACGGATCGTCGAGTCGGGTGGGTCACCCTCGACACAGACTGCGAAGATCCGGCGCAACTGTTTCGCTACCTGATCGCCAGTTGGGCGTCTTTTCGGCCGGACATTCTCGAGAGCCCCGCTGGACTCTTGGCAGGATCGATGACTCCAGACATTCAAGGGCTGACAACAGTGTTCCTCAATGCCGCAGCTGAATCAGAGCCGTTCGCCTTTGTGCTCGACGAATGCGAAACACTTCAAAACCACGACGCAATCGAGGTCTTCACCAAGCTTATCGACCACGCTCCGTCCTCGCTCCGTTTTCTTATTGCGAGCCGTTCAACTCCGCCCCTGCCACTGGCGCGATTTCAATCGCGGGGCGAACTCCAAATGATCGGGATCCCGGATCTCGCATTCTCGAACCAGGACGTTTGCCATTTCGCTGAACGAACGTCGGGTTCAGCCGTCACCTGCGACGACTTCGTCCGACTGGCCACGGTATTCGAAGGCTGGCCAGCTGGTATACGGCTCGCCCTTTCGAGCAACCACCCGATCCATGAGATTGCCGACGCGTGCGAATCGCATGGCGGCCTTCGATCTGTCGAAGCCTATTTCCGAGAAGAGATCCTTCCAGCCTTGCCAACGCACATTCGCTCGTTCCTCCTCGATACCGGGATGCTGGGAACCCTCTGTGCTGACCTCGCCAACCAGCTCACCGGACGCACTGACAGTCAGGAACTGCTCGCGTCAATCGAAGCCGAGGGGCTCTTCCTGCAAGCTGTTGGACCGGCCGGAAGCTGGTTCCGTTACCATGCGATCTTTGCCGAATTCCTCATCAGGGAAAAGCTCAATTGCGATCCGGACGGATTCGCAGATTTGCATTGCCGCGCCGCACGGTGGTTTTTCGAGCATAAAATGCCAGAGAACGCGTTTGAGCATGCCGTGTCTGGGCACGATAGCTGGCTGGCTGGGGACATTTGCGACAACTTCGCAGTCATCAAGCTGGAAAGCGGTGAGCTTCGGACTGTTGCCAGATGGCTCGACGAGGTGCCCCCCGCATGGTTTGACCAAAATCCAGCGTTCCGGTTGGCAAGCGCTGCGTACCTTATCTATACAGGATCGTTCGAAGAGAGTCTGCGACTGATCGATCTGACTGAAACCCAGATTCGATCAAGAGAAATCCCCGATCGCACGATTCAGCTTGGCAAGATTGCGACGGTCAGGTGCGCCATTGCCTGTTTCCAGAATGACCTTCGCTTGGCGGAGTCATTTGCGGACCAGGCACTCTCCGATCTTTCGCCCAGGGAGAGTTTCTATATCGCCAGCGTCCACCATGCCCTCGGTGATACGTACGCAAGAAATGGTATCTGGGACAAAGCGGCCGCGGCCTACCTTAGTGCGCTTGCAATTGACCATCAACCGAGTTTCAAAATCCGCTCTGCCCATATCTATGGAGCCCTTGCTGATCTCGAGCTCCGTCAGGGCAAGCTTTCGACCGCAGGGAACTACTGGGCCTTGGCTCTCCAGACAATAAACGCGGCTGAAACCTGGGGAAAACTACCATTACCCGTAATCGGTTGGGTCCAGGTCCGGCAGGCTGAGCTCTGCTATGAGCGCAACCAACTTCAAAGAGCGCGGGAACTCGCCGAACAAGGCGTGAAACTTGGAGAGCTCGGGCAGGACACAAGGACCCTCATCGCTGGGCATCTCGTACTGGCCCGCTGCGCTCTCGTTGCCAACGACCTTCACGAGGCTCAAGAGCGACTTGCTAAGGTCGCGCCACTTATCGCCGAGTCGCAATTTGTCGACTGGGTGGATCGGTATTCCCGCCAGCAGCTCGAACTTGCTGTAGCAAGAAATGATCGATCTGCGATTACGGTATGGCTTGGCGAACACTCCGCGAAAGATCCAGGCCAAGTCCCGTCTGATTCCGAGATATACCGCTTGGCGCTCGTTCGAGCGCACATTGAGCTCGGAACTGAGAACCACCTCGACACAGCGCGATCACTCTTGAGTCACCTGCTGGCTCAGGCCAATACGTTAGGCAGGCTGGCGATTCAGATTGAAGCGCTCTGCCTCCAAGCTATGCTCCTCAATTCCCTTGGTGACGAGCTGGGCGCGGTGGTCTCGACAGCGCGCGCACTGCGAATTGCTGAACCAGAAGGGTATATCCGCACATTTGCTGACCTGGGTGAACGGCTATTCAACCTCATCAGCGGCGTCAAGGATCGCGGGGTTCTCCCACCGTACCTTGAAGCAGTCCTCGAAGCGTTTGAGATGACCAACAACAACGGAGAGACATTGACAGCGCTAGCGGAACCCCTGAGTTCCCGCGAGGCCGAAGTCTTGCAACTCCTTGCCGTGGGTCTCACGAACCGCGAAGTTGGCGAACGGCTATACATCTCTCACGAAACGGTGAAGAAGCACACGAGCAGTATCTATTCCAAACTGAGCGTCACGAATCGCACGCAAGCCGTAGCAGTCGCCACCAGTCACGGTCTACTCGACGAGTAATCTCCGCCGAGCTCGATTCTTCGGTTCCCTGAAATACCCCACCCTTTTGCCCCTTTTGGGTGATGCTCGTTCCGGCCTGCCACCCTACGGTAGCAAATGGGCGGATGTTCGCCCGGACGGCAAATCAGAAAGGAGACTTCACCATGACAGTCGCGAACGAGCAGTTGCTGCAACGAGCAATGACTGAAGTGATGCAGCATCACAACTCCAGCTACATCGACGAAGCGTTTTCTTCTACCTTCGTCGGACATGACACCAGCGGCAACACGTTTTCTCTCGACGACTTCAAGATGGGAGTCGAAGAACTTCATGGCGCTTTTTCAGAGATCAGGATCGAGTTTGCAGACCAGCTCTCAGCTGGCGACAAGGTGGTCACCAGGTGGATAGGTACCGCCGTCCATACCGGGGTTTTCAAGGACATCCCCGCAACGAACAAACCGATTCGGGTCACCGGAATCAGTATCGACCGAATCTCTGACGGTCAAATAACGGAAGCCTGGGAAATCACCGATGACTTGGGCGTCATGATGCAACTAGGAGTGCTGTAAGGGGGACGCTCCGAACAATGAGGCACCACGATCTCCATGTTCCGTCTGAGAAACGAAAGGAAACAACCATGGCCACGACCAATCTCGATGTCTTGCGAGCAATCATGGAGGAAGTCTGGAACAAGGGCAACATGGACCAGATTGAAGACTATGTTGCGAGCGATTTCGTCGGACATTCAACTCCGACCGATATTCACGGCCCAGAGGGGTACAAGCAGTTCTTTGTCATGCTGCGGTCGGCGTTTCCCGACATTCACTTCACCATCGAGAGCGAACTGTCAGACGAAAGTCTCATCATGGGTCGCTGGAATGCGACCGGGACCCATCTCGGCGAGTTCATGGGGATCCCTCCGACCGCAAGCCAGGTCCAATTTGGCGGGGTCACAACTGGCTATGTTGTCAACGGTAAGGCGAGCGAGGGCTGGACCTATTTCGATGCCGTCGGGCTATTGCGCCAGTTGGGGGCACTATCAGATCCAGTCTAAACACTGAGCAGAGAAGTAGCACCTGCACTTGGGTGGTGACGTCACCACCCGAGTCGCCTTTCCCGTCGATCAGGTTGTGGCGATGCAGGATGTTGGTCACCGTGATTGGCGCAGGCAGTGGCGTCACGTCCTGCCGGTCCAGTAAGCGCACAATCTTTCGCCCTCCCCAGGTGGGATACTGCTGCCGCGCCGCCACCACCAGGTCCTCGACCTCGGGGGCGTGCGTCCTGGTGACGTATGAGGGCGCCGGGACCGATCGGAGCTCCATGCCGGCGTTGCCTCATCCGCTCTGCCAACCCACTTGTAGCCGGTCTGGCGCTGATCCCAAAGCGGCGGCAGAGATCGCGAAACGCAATCCCCCCTTGCTGCGCCAGTCGGACAAATTCTTCGCGTTCCGTCATCGCCGTCTGCTCACGCCAGCCCATGCTTGAAACCCTCCTCCTCCGTCGTCAGGTCCCAAGCATGGATCACGAGGTTGTTACCCATCTCCGCGCACAGGTGTTACCTATGACTCCGGTACAAACAAGAGTGTGCTGACCGGGAGATCGGAGAGAAGGAGCGAGGGAGAGCGATGGGCAAGTTGCGACTAGTCGCCATGGCGTTCGCGGTGATGCTCGTGCTGGGTGGCGCCTCTACGGCGCTGGCAGACCATGCGGAGGAGCTTCACCAAGACGGCGCGCCCGACAACCGGCCCTGTGCGGTCGAGCATCCGACCGAAAACACAGACAACCCGGTGGTCGATGAGAACATGGGTGACTGTGGTGAGCACGGCGGCGAACCGCCGAAAATTGTGCTCCCGGAGCTCCCGAAGATTGTGACCCCTGAGCTGTCGAAGAAGGACCTGGATACCAACCAGTAATCCCTCGCGCGGCATCCAGCTATTTCCATAATCCAAGAAGGGCTGGCCAATCTGGTCAGCCCTTCTCTCCTCTGATCGTCGACCTTACGGGCGTCGCGTGATCAGTCCGAGATGCGCGAGCAACATGCGTAGTCGCGGGATGACGCGATGACCGCATGGACTTCAACCCAGGACGAGGTCAACGACCTCGTGCAGCGAGCCATCAATCAGTTGACAAGGAGGCGACGCATACTGCCTAGGGGCCTTTCCGGACACCTTAAAGAAGAGGCCCTTGGGCTGAGCCTTGAGGAGTGCGAAGCGCTGGCAGCACGGGGACTGGGTCGTATAGTGGCCGGGGCCAACACCGCCCGCCGTGCGGCGTATCGGGGCCTTTTGAAAAGTGAATCTTCATTTCTATCCAGACCTGCGGAAGCGGCGATTGGCGAAAGCTCGACGTTTGCGGGCAGGGATGGTCACGTTCTGTGACGTACAAACGTTCGCCAGCGACCTCGCTGCCGCCGTAGCCTCGGCTGGCGTCGACGTCACCGCACCCGAACGCCAGCCGCCGATCTTTAGGCGAATGCGGGGACGTCCTGCCGGGTGGCTGCATCCCTCGCGACCTTCACATTGGCTCTACGGCACTCCTCGAAGCCTACCTGCCGTTCGTCCGGGTCGGTATCGGGCATCCATCGGGACCACACCACCCCGCCGCAATCTCCTCTTCCGTTTCGCGCTTCAGCTGTTCCGCCTGCCAGTCGAAATCGATTACCGGATGGAACTTCTCGGGATGCTCCAGCGCCCAGATTTGCTTCCGAATCGTGAGATTCTTCGGATCGAGACGTAGAGCCAGGCGCATCGATTCCGCTGCCGCAGAGTATTCTCCCGACGAACGTTGTTCCCGACTATCGCTCAGGAATGCCTCGATCTTTTCAACAGTCTCCGCATCGAGCGCATAGGGCGCTCCGGGGTCGGGACTATCATCTACCTCACCAGTCCTGATAAACCGCTCGACCGTCGCTTTGTCGTGGGCATCATCAACACTGAACCCGTATTTCGCATACTGGAGAACGCCATCCTGATCGACCAGGAAGCCATTCGGAACAACCTGAAACTGATAGTGTGGCTCAACAATCCTTTGTCATCGACAACCGTCGTGATGTCAGGACCACCTGCTTCCGCAAATGGTCGAGCCGCCTCCAGCCCCTCATGATCGAGCGCAACCGAGAGGATTTCGAAACCGTCGTCCTGATGTTCCTCGAGAAATCGTCGCCATCCTGGCAACTGCTCCCGACATCCTCACCATGATCCCCACATGAAGAGCAGCCTGCGCTTGCCTTTCAGGTCGCCAAGATTGACGAGATTGCCGTCGAGATCGGACAGGAAAATATCCGGGAGTGGCTCACCCACACCTGTTCCGACGGCTGGTCGATCGCTTCTGGCTGTCATATCGTTTCTCCTTGGTGAACAGTCAATTCACCCGC